>NZ_JBFUBW010000010.1:0-224301 GCF_056405555.1 Variovorax sp. P1_G12
CCGCGCGGACGGTTGTTGTTGTTGCCCGAGGGCGGCGGTGCCGGCGGCTCGCCGTCGGGCCGCTGGGCGGCGGGACGCTCCCCGTTGGACGACGAATCGTCGCCCCGGCCCCAGCGGCCGTCGTTCAGGTTGAACATGGCCGGAAACCGTCTCCACACTGGCTTTGAATTCATTCGATTTAGTTCTTTGGTCAGTGAAGGGGGATTGTGCGCAATCAGTCGGCCGCCCCGTGCAATTCGGCCCGTCCGCCAAGGGGTGGCCGCACTCTTCGATGCATTGACACGCTTACGCGAAATATCCCATCAGGGGTGATCGTACCTTTCCAACGAAATGACCCTCTCGCATACCCGAATTTTCTCATTAGGAATCAATGGCTTACGTCACTCGCCTCGACACAGGGACGCCTCGACACGGGGACATCACCAACCAAGGCCGCGGCAAGCCCGGTCGCATCGGCCCAGGTGGTGGTCTCGTTCGTGGTCGCTGTCGTGCCCAGGATGACGACACTGCCTTGTGCCGGATTGACGGAGGAAAGCGGCCCGCAAATATCCGCGGCCGAATCGACCTGCCGGGCAATGCCGCTCGTGAAGTCCGCGTGGACCAGCCTGTAGCGCAGCCCGCTGACGATGATGCTGCCCGCGCCGACGAGCCTGACCCACGGATCCTCGGAAGGGAAGAGGCGGGTCGCAACGCTCCGTTACCAACTGGACAGCAACATTGGTCGCTGTCTTACAAAGCAAGTGCACATCAATATAAGACAAGAGTACTATGGATGTGACGTTTTCACATCTGCCTTGCTTTGAAGGGGAAAAAGGATGTCAAAGCCTGTCACTCGCAGAAGGAAGTCAGCGTCGCGGAGGAACAAGCGCCCGGCAAGTGCCTTGCGGCGATGCAAGGGCGCGCCGACGCGAGCCCTGCTCGGTCTTCGAAAAACGAGCGCGCAAAGGGCCTGGGCCGCCGCAGGGCGCGTCAGGAAAGCGGTGCAAGACCGCATCGTATGCGCCTTCCGCAAACAGCTTGACGGTTCGGGCCCTGGGCCCGCGGACGCAGAACTGCTGATGTTCGCAAGGCTCGCTGTGGCAGAGCAGCGATTGGGACGCAGCCTCGCACAGGCCAAGGTGGAGTGGTACTTCCGACGTGCGCGCTTCGATGGCCAAGCATCCAACCTTCGCCGAGGAGAGCATTCATGAGCACCGTTTCAGTGACCTTCGTCGAGCCTGCGGATTCCCCTTCGGGGGTCGCTTTTGGGAGCCTCATCGATCTTGCAAGAATGCAAACGGGCACGACCGCAGTCGAGATCTGTGAGGCCTGCAGCACCATCAACCTGGGCTCCGCACGTCTGTGCAAAGGCTGTTCGCACAAGCTGCCGGCGTTCTATGCAAACGAGAGTCCCAGCGAACCCATGCCATCCGCCAAGCAGCCGCGCGTCGGGTCCGAGTGGGCGTGGTCATTGGATTTCGCGTTCTTTGGGCTCGTGATCATTTCGCTGGTGGTCGTCACGAGGTTCATTCCCATCGGGTAGCACACTCCCGGCGGACAGGGCGGAGATGGCGAAATCACGCGTATCCAGCTTGACGGGCTTGGACGGTTCGACGCGATGGCGCAGCAAAGCCTTGGCCTCGATCACATCGAAATGAAGCTGGCAAGCGTGCACCAGGCTGTCGCCGCGCCCGCGTCCGCCGAACAGGTCGCGCAACGCGTCCTCGGATATTTCGGCAAGGATGCGCGGGCCGTCGAGCCCGTCGGGATAGATGGCGAACCGAACGCTCGCCTTGTCGAAGCAATGAATCGCTTCGCATTTCATGATCGGTCTCCTTCCTGCAGCGCCATGGAACTCGAGCCGGCGTGACCGGCGTTCACGCAGTTTCTGTCGGACCCGTCGTCGAATGCTCCCGCCTGGCGGCGAGGCTGGAGCGTCGGCCCTGGATCCGCTGATCACCGTTGAGGGTATGCAGCGGATGAAGCAATCGTGCCATCAGGCTACGGGCTGAGCGCCTGTAGGCGGCGGCGTCGTTCCCGATCATCACTTTCCCCCACGGGTCCCGCGCCGCAGGCGAATGCGTCGGCGTCGTCCTGCATGAAAACGGAGGCCTTTCCGCCATCGCAGGCGCCCGCCGGCTGCCACGCTGCTGCGCATCCGATGGAGAGCTGCAATGCCCGACGATCTTCCTGCCCACGATGCACACAGTTCGATGGTCGATGCCCACAAGGCCGGCGAGGCGCCGTGCAGGTTCGAGCGCCACGGCGCGCAGTGAGCGGCCTCGTGGCTTCCGGCAGCCGCACGCTCTGGAAGGGTGCAATCACCTTCGGCCTGGTCCACATCCCGGTGGGCTTGCACACCGCGAGCATCGAACAGGGCGTCGACTTCGATTGGCTCGACCGGCGCAGCATGGATCCGGTCGGCTACCGGCGCATCAACAAGAAGACCGGCAAGGAAATCGCCCGCGACGACATCGTCAGGGGCGTCGAGTACGAAGACGGCAAGTATGTGGTCCTGTCGAACGAGGACATCGAGGCCGCGTATCCGCGCACCACCCAGACGATCGAGATCCTGCGCTTCGTCGAGGCCGGCGAGATTCCATTCGTCTACCTCGAACGCCCCTATTACCTGGCGCCCGCCCGAGGAAAAGGCGCCCGAAGGCGCCAGGATCATCGACCTGACCGAACTCCTGGCACGCAGCCTCAAGCCGGCCAGGCGACCGGCGAGAAAGGCGGCGCGCAAGAATCCTGCGAAGAAGACCCGCAAGGTCGCCTGAGGCCGGCGGGCCGGTTCTGTTCGGATCATCGACAAGTCGAAGATCGGAGGCATGGGCATTGTGACGTTGCCCCAACTCGCGATTTCGTGACCAGGCAGATGGTGGCTTTGCAGGAGTTGGTCAACAACTCTCGCTCATTCCAAACGCGCTGAGGTCTTGAAATCCGGCCCGGTATCAGGGCAGTAACGTGAACAGCCGACCTGACAGCGGCGCATTGGCCAGCGTGTCGAGCGGCACACTGTGACGCGCCGTGGTGATCACCAGCCTTTCGCCGCCCGTCGCCTCCGGCTTGGGCGAGAAGGCCAAATCGGTGGCACAGGGCACGGGCAGGCCCACGACCCGGACGAGTTGGCCGTCGGGCGAGAACCGCACGACGGACCAGCCATCGCAAAGAGCGGTCCATATGCCCCCCTGCGCATCGAACGCCAATCCGCTGACACGGCCAGAGCCCTTGGGCACCGTGGCGAGCCTGCGCACCGCACCCTGCCCTGGCTTCAGCAGCAAGATCGCGCCCGACACCGGCGCCGTGTGGGCAGCCTTGCCCGGCGTGGCCGACTCGCTGGTCCTGGCCCAGACTCTTCTGCCTCAGAAAATCATGATGGCGCCTGGCCGGGTGTTCAGCGTGGACTCCTCAGCCGTTTCGCCTTGGTCGAGGTTCAACGCGGGCGCGGTGGTCGACCCAAGATTCGCCAAGGCGCTGCGAAACTCACTGCGGCAACTGGGCGCATGAAGCATCCCACCTGCAACGCCCGCTTCCGGTCACGCCGCTGTTCTTCGCTTTGAAATTTCGACCAGCGGGAATGGATCCATCCGTGCCCTTCGCGCCTTGCGGGTCACTTGAGCAATCGGTCTGCATGAGACCTTCACCGCTTTTGGACGACGCCCGCAGTCGCACGCAGGCCAATCGGGGAGTCAGTGCCCGAACAGGCGCGCGATGCCCCCGCGCAGGTGCGCCTCCATGGCCTGCCGCGCGACTGCGGTGTCCTGCTGCTCGATGGCCATCTCCACAGCCGCGTGCTCCTGACACACGCCGGTCCGTCGCTGCCCTTGCGGCCGCCCCGCGAGGCTTCGTGAGAGTCCGATGCTGAAGCGGGTCTGCGGCGCCAGGGCGTTCATCGTCATGCTGAAAAAGCGGTTGCCGCAGGCTTGGGCCACCGCGTCGTGGAAGGCGACGTCTTCTTCCACGGCATCGCTTCCGTCCGCAAGGGCCTGCTCGAAACGCTCGCGACACAGGCGGATGTGGTGCATCTGATCGGTGGTGCGCGTCAGCGCCGCGCGGGCGGCGGCTTCGCCTTCCATGAAGCACCGGAATTCCAGAAAGGCGCGGATGTCTGCGATGTTCTCCAGCGTGCTGAGCGAGATAGGCTTGGCCTGAGGCAGCGCATCTGTGACGAAAGTGCCCGAGCCCTTGCGCGCGTAGATGCGGCCCTCGTCGCGAAGGCGCGCCAGCGCCTGGCGCAGCACCGGGCGCGACACGCCGAGCCGCTGTGACAGCGCCGTTTCACCGGGCAGCCGTGCGCGCGGCTCGAAGCCCGGCGTGCCGAGCAGTTGCATCAGGTCCTCGTAGACCTTGTCGCCCAGCAACCGGTCCGCCCTGTGTGCGTGCGCGGCCAGGTCCGTGGCGTCTGAAACGGGTGCTTGCATATAACAGCTCTTTACAGGGTAATCGGCCAAAAGTGCGAGTGCCTGGGCGCAGACAATTTACTTCAGACCCAATCGCTCGGCAAATCTCCAAATTTCCCCCCTGAAGATATAAAAAGCTGTCAATCATGTCAACCATCCGCTGTCTTCGTACCTACCGGCTGCCGGACCGGCCCAGCCTGATCTGGCTCGAGCTGGAAACGAGCGATGGCCTCGTCGGGCTGGGGGAGACCTTTCGCGGGGCCGCTTCGGTCGAAACCTGCCTGCATGACGAACTCGCTCCCTGGTTGCTGGGGCGCGACGCGCGGCACATCGAAGGCATCTCACGCCACCTGCTCACGCCTTACGTCGGCTACAACAGCTCCGGCGTGGAGGTGCGCTCTGCCAGCGCCGTCGACATCGCGTTGTGGGACCTGGCGGGCCAGCGCCAGGGCGTGCCCATCCACGAGGCGCTGGGCGGCGCGGCACGCCCGAGCGTGCCGGTCTACAACACCTGCGCGGGCTACAGCTTCAACACCACCGGCAAGCGTCGCGACATCGGCGCGCACGACCAGTCTCAGGGGCCTTACGACGACCAGGTGGCCTTCATGCGTGACGCCGGCGCGCTCGCCCGCAGCCTGCTGGACGAAGGGTACAAGGCCATGAAGATCTGGCCCTTCGACATCTACGCGCCCGGAAGCGGCGGCCATCTCATCAGCCTGCCCGACCTGGAAAAGGGCCTGGAGCCGTTCCGGCGCATTCGCGATGCCGTCGGCAACCGCATCGAGGTCATGTGCGAGTTGCACAGCCTCTTCGGTGGCCACTCGGCCTTGCGCATCTGCCAGGCGCTGGAGGACTACAACGTGTTCTGGGTCGAAGACCCGCTGTGCAAGATGGACGACGCCGCCGGCCTCGCCGACCTGCGGCGCCGCACACGCGTGCCGGTGTGCGGAAGTGAAACGCTGGGCGGCCTGCGCCCTTTCCGAGATTTGCTCGCCAACGATGCGCTCGACGTGGTGATGCTGGACCTCGCCTGGTGCGGCGGCTTCACCGAGGGGCGCAAGATCGCAGCGCTCGCCCAAGCCTACAACCGGCCGCTGGCACCGCACGACTGCACCGGCCCGGTCACGTTGATGGCAGGCCTGCAGATGGCATTGCACGCGCCGACGGCCATCTATCAGGAGGTGGTGCGCGCCACGCTGGCCACCTGGTACCGCGACATCGTGACCGACCTGCCGGTGATCCGTGAGGGGATGGCCCAGCCGCCCGTGGCGCCTGGGTTGGGTACGCGCTTGCAGGACAGCCTCAAGCAGCGACCGGACCTCATCGTCCGCGAAAGCCGCTAGCGGGCATTGCCTCGCCGTCTCGACCGCTCCTTCGCAAGACTTCCCATGCATATCCAGATCGTCGGGCTCCATGCACCCAACGCGCCCCGGTTGCGCGCGCTCCTCGGCCCCGGGCACGAGGTCGAGGCGCTTCACGCCTTTCCCGAGGCTGGCGTTATCCCCTCGGACGTCGTCATCAGCAACAGCATCAGCGCCGACGAAGCCGCCCGCCTGCGCTGCCGGCTGGTGCATGTGCCCGGGGCGGGATCGGAACAGATCGCCTGCCCATCGTTGCCCCCGGGAACCACGGTGTGCAATGTGCACGGTCACGAGGTGCCCATCGCCGAGTTCACCCTGCACGCCATCCTGGAGCACTTCCTGCAACTCTGGCAGTACCCGTCGCAGCTGGACGCGAGCGCCTGGGCGCAGGCCTACGCCAACCGCGCCCCACACGACGAGGCCAATGGCAAGACCGTCGCCATCCTGGGATTTGGTCACATCGGGCAGGAGATTGCCCGGCGCGCGCGGGCCTGCGGCATGCACGTGATGGCCGTGACGCGCAGCGGCAAACAGGGCCCGGAGGAACTGGCGCATGAATACGTCGCGGTGTCGGCGCTGGACGAAGTGCTGGCACGGGTTCAAGTCCTGGTGGTCTGTTGCCCGCTGGACGACAGCACCCGCGGCCTGATCGGCGCGCGCCAGCTTGCATCGCTGCCCGCGCACTCTTTGCTGGTCAACGTGGCCCGCGCAGAAGTCGTCGACGAGCAGGCACTTTATGAAGCCCTGCGTGACAAGCAACTGGGACGGGCCGTCCTCGACGTCTGGTACCAGTACCCGAAAAAGGGCGGGGCGCCAGTGAACCCCTCACGCTGGCCGCTGCATGAACTGCCCAACGTCCGCGCCACGCCCCATATCTCGGCCATGACGCCGGCGCTGCTCGAGCGGCGCTACCGCTTCATGGCCCAGAACATCGTGCGACTGCAACAGGGGCAGCCGCTCTTCAACGTGATCTACCAGGCGCCCTGACCACCTTCAACGGAGATACCCATGAAAGCCGAGACTTCAACGACCCCGTCCGCCCTCCCCCTGGCCAGGCGCGCACTGCTCGGCATGGCCGCCGTGGCGATGCTGGCAGGCGCGTCCCTGCCGGTCCATGCGGAGGACGCGGCGAGCTACCCCAGCAGGATGATCCGCATCACCGTGCCCAACCCGGCGGGCGGCACCTCGGACGTGCTGGGGCGCCTGCTGGCCAAGGAGTTGGGCGAGATGTTCAAGCAGCCGGTCATTGTGGAGAACAAGGCTGGAGGCAATGGCAACATCGGTGCGGCGTTCGTGGCCAAGTCCGCGCCGGACGGCTACAACCTGCTGCTGCTGGACATGAGCGTGTTGACCATCGGCCCCAGCGTGGTGGCGCAACTGCCCTACAACCCGCAGAAGGACCTGACGCCGATCGCGATTCCGGCGTATTCACCGCACCTCCTGGTGGTCCGGAACGATCTGCCGGTGAAGAACATCGACGAGCTCGCCGCCTACGCCAAGAAGAGCGGCAAGCCCGTGAGCTTCGGCACGCCGCTGGCCTCCATCAGCCAACTGGCGGGCATCCTGCTCGCGCAGGACCGCGGCTTCGAATTCAACGTCATCGGCTACAAGGGCGGCGCCCAGGCCCTGGCGGACCTCGCGGGGGGTCAGATCGACAGCGCGATGGCGAGCGTGGTCGCCACCAACCAACTGGTGCAGGGCGGCAAGGTCAAGGCCATTGCGGTCACGAGCGCCAAGCCGTTTGCAGCGACCCCGGGTGTGCCGACCGTCGCCTCGCAGATCCCCAACTTCGTGACGGGTTCCTGGCAGGGCTTGCTGGCGCCCGCCAACACACCGCCAGCGGTGCTGGACAAGTTGCAGGAGGCCGTGCAGCGCATCGTGACGCGCCCCGACTTCGCCACCCGTCTGCAGGAACTCGGCTCCGAGCCATCGACCATGAACCGGCAGCAGATCGCGCAATGGATGCAAACCGAGACCCAGCGCTGGGGCAAGGTGGTCAAAGACAACAACATCAAGGCGGAGTAGAGCGCGCGCCATGCGATGGCCGGAATTCGCTCGAGGCTCCCCCTGTCACTCACGCGTGGAATCGGTGCGCCGAGGGCTTCAGGCTTTGCGCTCCAGCACCTGCAAGGTCGGCCGCTCGCCGTTCGCCTTGCCGGTGATCGGCGGCTTCGGCAGCCTGGCCTCGCCCGGCTCGATCACGAAGTGATGGTCGAGCGAATACCACGGCCCGCTGACATCGCCGGCCGGCGCCGGCTCGTCGGCATGCAGCACGTACTGGCCAATCAGAGCTTGCGTCACCCCGAACTGCACATCGGTTTCAAGGCGTGGGTCATCGCTCGAATAGACCTGCGAGAACTGCGTCTTGAAGCCCGGCTTGTGGATCATGAAATGGATGTGGGCCGGGCGCATGTTGTGACGGCCCTGTGCGCGCAACAGCGCGCCGACCGGGCCGCTCAACGGGATCGGGTAGCCAGCCGGCTTGACGCTCCTGAACGCGATACGGCCGCGCACGTCGGTGGCGAACTTGCCGCGCAGGTTCATGTCGGTCTGCCCCGGGTCCTGGTTCTCGTAGAAGCCCTCCGCTGAGGTATGCCACACGTCGACTTCGGCGCCTTCCACCGGCCGGCCCTGGCTGTCGCGCACCCAGGCGTTGACGAAGATCGGCGCGCCGGGCGTGGGCGAGCGAACGATCGAATCACCGTTCGCCGTCGCCGGCGAATCCATGCGCCAGAACGGGCCCATGAGATTGGCGGTCGTGTCCGTCTGTCCGTGATCGCCGTTGTTGAGCAGGCAGACCAGCGACGAGATGCCCAGCGAACCGGCGATGAGCACCACTTCGTTGTGCGATGCAGTGGTCAACTGGCCGAGATTGGCGATCAAGCCGCAAGCCTGGTGGAACTCGGCCTCGGTCAGCCTGGCATCTCGCACGAAGCCGTGCAGGTGTTGCACTGCTGCGGTCATGAGTTCCTTGAAGCGCGGGTTTTCGCTTCGGGCCACCTCGGCCAACACTGCGGCCGTCACGTCTTGTTGGGTCTTGATGATCACAGGGAAGTCTCCTTGCTTCGATGGGGAACGATACTGCGGTCCATCAAGTCAATGCCAGGACTTGCCCTGTTGTCAGCCAGCGACCCGCGCCGCCGATACGGCAGCACGCAAGCCGAGCAGGTAGCTGTCCACCCCGAAGCCGCAGATCTGGCCCTTCACGATCTCCGCAAACACCGAGTGATGGCGGAACCCCTCGCGCGCATGGATGTTGGACATGTGCAGTTCGACCACCGGCACCGTGAGGATCGCCAGCGCATCCCGGATGCCGTAGCTGTAGTGGGTCCAGGCGCCGGCGTTGATCAGCACCGCGTCGACGCCATCGGTGAAGCCCTGGTGGATGCGCTCGCACATGGCGCTTTCGCCGTTGGTCTGGAAGCTCTCGATCTCGGCGCCGAGTTCCTTGCCCAGCGCCTGCAACTGTGCATCGATCTCGGCCAGCGTCGTGGTGCCGTATTGCTTCGGGTCGCGCTTGCCGAACATGTTGTGGTTGATGCCGTGGAGCATGAGGATCTTCATGGGGTGTCTCCTTCTTGTCGCGGGTTCAAACCAACGGGATGGTCATGCGCTCGATGACCGGCCGGGTGTCGGGTCGCACGCCGCGCCACCAGACGAAGGCTTGCGCAGCCTGCTCGACCAGCATACCCACGCCGTCGGCGAGCTTGGGCACGCCGGCGTTCCGTGCCAGACGCAGGAAGGGTGTCAGGCCCTTGCCGTAGGCCAGTTCGTAGGCCAGCTTCGCGTTGCGGAGCGCCTCGGCCGGCACCGGCGGCAACTCGGCCTTCAGGCTGGCCGAGGTGCCGTTGATGACGATGTCGAATCTCTCCCCGGTCAGATCACCATAGCCGCAAGCCCGCACGGGACCCTGCGCGGCGAATTGCGCGGCAAGATCGGCTGCCTTCGACACGCTGCGGTTCGCCAGCACCAATTCGGCCGGCTGCTGCGCAAGGAACGGCAACAAAGCTCCGCGCACCGCGCCGCCGGAACCGAGCACCAGCATGCGCGCGCCCTTGAGCGGGAAGCCCAGGTTGCGCTGGATGTCGTTGGTCAGGCCGACGCCGTCGAAGTTGTCGGCAATGATGCGGTCGCCCTCGAACTTCAATGCGTTGGTGGCACCAGCCAGTTCGGCACGTTCGAGCCGATCCGTTGCCAGCGCAAAGGCTTGCAGCTTGAACGGCGCGGTCACGTTCATGCCCAGGCCGCCTGACTTGCGAAACGCATGCACGTCATCCGCAAAGTGCTCGAGCGAGCCTTCAATCGCGATGTAGTCGATGTCCTGATCGGTCACCTTCGCAAAGCTGCCGTGGATCATCGGCGACTTGGTGTGGCCGATGGGGTTGCCGATGACGGCGTACTTGTCGGTCATGGTGCGTGCCTCCTCATGCGCTGAACAGCACGCCGTCGGCCTGCATGTCGGCGATCTGCGCGGCGTCGAAGCCGAGGCTGGCGGCGATCTCGGCGTTGTGTTCACCAAGGTCCGGCGCCACTTGCGTGATCGAGGTGTCGCAGCCCGACATGCGGAAAGGCAGGTTGGGCAGGCGGATCTTGCCGAGCACGGGATGGTCCTGCTCCACCACCATGCCGCGCGCCCGGATCTGCGGGTCGGCCAGCACTTCGTCGATGCGCTGCACCTTGGCGCAGGGCACGTCGATGCCATCGAGCATTTTCAATACGTCGACGACGGGGCGCGCTGCAACCCAGGGGCGAACGACTTCGAGGATCTCGAGGCGATTCGCATTGCGCCCGGCCGCGGCATGCAGCCGCGTGTCGCTGCCGAAGCCCGCCGGCCCGCCAGTGTGCTCGACCAGGGCGGCGAATCGCTTCCACGCATCGTCCACCTGCGCGGCGATGACCAGATCGCCGTCCTGCGCGCGGAACACGCCGTAGAGCGTCGAGTTGGGCATGTCGTGGCCGGTCTGCACAGGAACTTCCTTGCCGTCCGAGAGCGTATAGCACTGCACCGCGTATTCGTGCATCGACACCAGCGTGTCGTACAGCGCCATGTCGATGTGCTGACCGCGGCCCGACTTCACGCGACCCAGCAGCGCGGCGTTGATCGCAGCGACGGCGTGGATGCCGGTATACATGTCGCCCAGCGAGATGCGCAGCAGCGGCGGCGCCTCGCCGGGGTTGCCGACCATCTGCATGATGCCGCTCTTGGCCTCGGCGATGAGGCCGAATCCGGCGCGATGCGAGTCCGGTCCGGTGTGGCCATAGGCGGAGATCGAGCAGTACACGAGGCCCGGATTCGTCTCGGCCAGTTCCGCATAGCCCAAGCCCAGCTTGTCCAGCGCACCGGGACGGTAGTTCTCGACGAACACGTCGGCGCTGTCGACCAGCTTCTTCATCAAGGCGCGGCCGCGCGGGTCCTTGGTGTTGACCGACAGTCCCTTCTTGCCCATGTTCTGCTGGAGGAAGTAGCCGCTGTGGTCGCCCACGAACCAGGCATGCTGGCGACCCGCGTCACCGGTGCCGGGGCGCTCGACCTTGATGACTTCGGCGCCCAGTGCCGCGAGGCATCGACCGACGTAAGGGCCGGCCAGGAAGTGGCTGTAGTCGATGACGCGGATGCCGGCCAGCGGCAGCGCTTGTTGTCGTGCCGCGTTCATGCCGTCTTCCTCGGCACCATCACGCGGTGCTCGCCCTTTTGCACGACTTCATCGCGCTGGTTGACGAGCTCCGACGGCAGCACCAGGATGCCCCAGCCCGGCTTGCTCTTCGACTCGCGCTTGGTGCCGACATGGAACCTCACCCGCACCGTGTCACCGAGCTTGATGGGGGCGACAAAGCTCCATTCCCAGCCCAGCGACATGCCGGGCATGAAGCGCATGTCGCTCTGGGTCTTGAGGCCATCAGCGACCGACAGGCCGAACAGTCCGTGGGCCACACGGGTGCCGAACGGCGTGGTGCGGGCATAGGCCTCGTCGGTGTGCACTGGCGTGTGGTCGCCGGTGAGGTCGGCATACGCCATCACGCGGGCTTCGGTCACTTCATAGGGCGGGCTGGTGCATTCTTCGCCGACGACGGCATCGTCCCAATACTTGTCTTCGATGGTGAGGGTGGTCATGGTGGGTGTCTCTGGGCAATTGAAAAAATTCAGGCGCGGGGATCGATGGCCAGGGCCTTGGCGACTGCGCCGGGGCTGGCCTGGATGAACTCGACGGCCAGGCCATCGGGCAGGCGCAGCCAGTTGCGGCCTTGCGACATCTCGGTGACGCCGAAGGCCTGCGCGGCGGCGAGTGCGGCTTCCAGGTCTTCGCACATCACGCCCAGATGGCCGAGGCGGCCTTCGGGGCCGGCGTAGTCCGGCTTGGCCATGAACTGCATGCCGCCGAGCGTCCAGTACTGGATGGGCTCCTCGACGGTGCCCTGTACTTCTCGCATGACCATGCCGCAGACGTCGCGGAAAAACTTGATGTGCCAGTGAATGTCGCGGACCCAGATGGCGACGTGTTCGACATAGGCTCTGGGGGGTGTGGCCCCCACGCTCCGCACTTGCGTGTCGTCGCTGCCCCCCGAGGGGGTGCTCGCTTGCTTGGGGCGGCCCGGCGCGGCGCGGCTCATTTCGCCTCCATCCGGCGTTCGATGCCCTTGATCGCGGCCACCAATGTCTGGTTGACCGGCGTCGGCACGTTGTACTTCTGGCCCGCGCGCACGACCGAGCCATTGATGAAGTCGATCTCGGTGATCGAGCCCTTTTCGAGGCTCTGCAGCATCGAGGTCTTGAACTCGTAGGGCAGCCCTTCTGCCGCCATGACCCACGCGTCGCGTGGCGCCTTGATCGACAGCTTGACGCCGCTGGCCTGCGCAACGGCCATCGCCTCTGCGACCGCGGCAATGGCCGTCGCCTCGATCTCCGGCACCGCATGAAGGCTGCCGTAGACCTGCCCTGTGATGCCGCTCAGTGCGCCCGTGGAAACGTTGATGAGGAGCTTGTCCCACATCACGCCCATGATGTTGTCGCTGACCTCGCAGGGCAGCTCGGCTCGTTCGAATTCGGCGGCGATGGCCTTGGCGCGCTCGGTGACGCTGCCGTCGAGTTCGCCAATGACCGTGCGCTTGCCCTGCGTGCCGGCAATGATGTGGCCGGGGCCGAGCATTACGCCGCCGACGTAGGTCTTTCCGGCCAGTACGTGCTCGCGGCCCGCGACATCGGCCAGGATTTCCTCGTGGCCCATGCCGTTCTGCAACGACATCAGCGCAGTGTGCGGCCCGATGATCGACAGGGCGCCTTCGATGGCCGACCGCGTGTGGAAGGACTTGACCAGGACGATCACGAGGTCCGGCGCCTCCAGCCCCTTGCTGTCGATCGCGGCGCGCACCTTGACGACGCGTTCCATGTCACCGACCTTCATGCGCAGGCCGTCGCGGTTGATCGCGTCGACGTGGGCCTGGAAGGAGTCGATCAATGTGACGTCGGACCCCGCCGCCGCGAGGGTCCCGCCAATTGCGCAACCGAGTGAGCCGGCGCCGAGAAAGTAGATCTTCATGTGCGTCTCCGTTTGGAATGACTCAACGATAGATTTCAGCCTTCATGTTGCCTATGGCATGGCCAAAATGGTCTACATTCCGTTTTGAAATGGGGACGGCATATGGACATGGACGAGGACACCGAAGTCGGCACGGCGCTTCTTAGCATCAAGCTCCTGCGTCTCTTCGACCTGCTCTACAGCACGAACAGCGTGACGCGCGCGGGCGAGGCCATGGGCCAGAGCCAGCCGACGGTGAGCAACTGGCTGAGCCGATTGCGCAAGCAACTGAACGATGAGCTTTTTGTGCGGACCGCCGCCGGCATGCAGGCCACGCCGCGCGCGGAGGAGTTGATCGTGCCTGTACGAGAGGCGTTGGCCGCACTGCGTCGCATCGCCGTGCCGGCCGGAGCTTTCGACCCTTCGACCGCGACACGGCGCTTTCGGATCTGCATGACCGATGCGAGCCACATCACGCTGTTGCCGCGCTTGCTGGCGCACGTGCGCGCCTTGGCGCCGGACGTTCGCCTCGAAGCCGCGCGCATCGACGAGCAGACCGCGCAGGCACTGCAATCCGGCCAAGCGGACCTCGCGATCGGCCTGGTACCGTGGCTGGAGTCGGGCTTCTACCAACAGGTCCTGTATCCACAGGACTGGGTATGCCTCGTCAATGCGCGTCATCCACGCATCGGCGCCAAGGGTGTGGGTCTGCGCGACTACAGGGCCGAGGCGCATATCGGCATCATCGGAGGCACCGGAGTGCAGTTGCTGGAGGCGGTATTGGAGCGCCACCGGATCGAGCGGCGCATCCTGTTGGAACTGCCCGGGTTCCTTGGCCTTGCGGCCATCGTGTCAACGACCGACCTGGTCGCGACCGTGCCGCGGCATATCGGCGAGACGCTTGCCAGCTCGAGTGCCGGCGCCTTGACTGTCTACAACTGCCCGGTTCCGGTACCCCCCTTCACCGTCAAGCAGCACTGGCACGCACGCTATCACCAGGACCCGGCCAATCGGTGGCTGCGTGCCTTGTGCGAGGAGCTGTTTGCGGCCAAGCGCCCGATGGCCAAGCCGCGAAAGTAGTTGCGAGTGCGAGCCGCGCTCGAGCCACACGTGGCGGCCTGGGTCCTTGACAAGGAGCGCTTCGGCCGGCGGCGCTTCGCCAACCAGCGCGAACTCGCTGGCTGCCTGGGTCTGGTGCCCACGGCCTATGACAGCGGCGGCCGTTCAGTTTGAACATGCAAGTCAAAATTGGATGGGTGGCGACCTTCGGGGGTCAGAGAAGATTGATCGTTCGTGCCTGCGCTCTGAGTTCTTCGCGGAACGAAGGATGCGCGATGGCGATGAGTTCCAGGGCCCCGCTGTTTGGCCGATTTGCCACGCAGTTGCGCCACGCCGAACTCGGTGACGACATAGTTGACGTCATTCTTGCTGGTGCTGGCGTGGGTGCCTGGACTGAGCGTTGGAACGATGCGCGAGATGGAATCGTTCTTCGCGGTTGCAGGCAATGCAATGAACGACTTGCCCCCCTGCGAACGGTTGGCAAGGCTCAAGGCGATCTTCGGATTCGAGAAGGCGGTGCGAATCAAGGCCCATTTCGCAGTCTATCCGGCGCGTCATGCAAGGCGTCCGCCGGTGGAGGCTTTCCTGACCTGGCTCCACAACGAGGCGTCCAAGACCTGAGCTCAGCACAAGAATCAGACGCTTGAGCGTTTGTTGCGCGACGCCGGTCAGTCTGGAGATGCCATCGTCCGTGAAGTGACTTGAATCCCGCGAAGAAGGCCCGCAAGGTCGCCTGAGGCCAGTGGGCGAGTTCCGTTTGGATCATCGACAAGTCGAAGATCGGAGTAATGTCGGACGCCCTGACGACACCTCTTGCCGTCATTCAAGCCACAGGAGCCCCACATGACCTCCACGAATCCGCAGTCCGGCACCAACATTCAGGAAATCGCCACGGGCATCTTCCGCATCAATACGCCGGTGCCGCTGCCCGACGGCAACCTGTTCAGCTTCAACCAGTACCTCGTGGTCGACGACCAGCCGCTGCTGTTCCACTCCGGGCCGCGCCAGCTCTTTCCGCTGGTGAGCGAAGCCATCGCCCGCGTGATGCCGGTCGATCGCCTGCGCTACATCGGCCTGTCTCATGTCGAGGCCGACGAGTGCGGTGCGTTGAACCTGTTCCTGGCTGCAGCGCCGCAGGCCGTGCCCCTGTGCGGCGGGATCGCGGCCATGGTCTCGATGGCCGACCTGGCCGACCGCCCGCCGCGCGCTCTGGCCGATGGCGAGGAACTCGCGCTCGGCAGCCACACGATGCGCTGGTTCGACACGCCCCATCTGCCGCACGGCTGGGAATGCGGGCTGATGATGGACACGCACACGCGCACGTTCTTCTGCGGCGACCTCTTCACGCAACCCGGCAACAGCGAGAAGGCGCTGACCGACACCGACATCCTGGCCCCCAGCGAAGCGTTCCGGCACCAGATGGACTACTACGCGCATGCACCGCAGACGGCTGCATTGCTGGACCGGCTCGCGCAACAGGCTCCCCGCACGCTCGCCTGCATGCACGGCAGCGCATGGCAGGGCGACGGCGCATCGCTGCTGCGCCAGCTTTCGCAGGCGCTGTCGGCAACCCATTGAATGGCGCGCGTGCCAGGAAGCGGGAGCACCGCCTGCCGTCACATCTTCGGCGGCCAGCTGTGCGTCTCTGCCTGGCAGCTCTTGCACCAGGCATAGAGCGCGTCATACATCACCATGCCGTGCGCGAGCATCTCGTGGTCGTCGGCGAACACCTGGGACAACCCCAGCGACAGCGCGTACAGCCCGGCAGACTGAGGCGTGAGGTCCAGACGGGAAGTGTCTGCGCCTCGGATGATGACGGCCAGCTGCCGCAGGGCCGGGTCGCCAAGCTCGTGCTTCGACAGGAAGGCATCGAAGCTGCACAGCTCTGCGACGTGCGTCATCTCGACGCCGGGGATGTCGTACGGCACCGCGCCGGTCCTTGCCGCAGTATCGAGAACCTGATCGGCGGGAACGTACAGGAACTCCGGCGCATCGTCGATGAAGCGCGCGATGAGCCATGGACATGCGATGCGGTCGATCTTCGGCCGCTCACGGGTCACCCATTTCATGATGGACCTCCTTTGGGTTCCAGGGGCTTGGCGGCGGCCTGCCAGCCATCGATGCCGCCGCGCAGAAAGCGGGCCCGCAGACCGGCCGCCCGAAGGCGCAATGCAGTGGCACGTCCGACCTCGTGTCCGTAGACACAGTAGACGACCAGGTCGCGGTCGGCTGGCAAGTCGCTGGCCCAACGGTCCACGGTGGCAGGGTCCCGCCAGGCGGCACCTGGCAGCCGAGTCTCCGCATCCTTGAAGACCCCGGAGCGACGCACATCGACGACCAGGGCGCCAGCGACCTCGTCCTGCGTGGCCCCGAACGGTTCGGTGGCGCCGTGCACGGCGAGCTGGTAGCGCCCGTACACGCTGGCCCACTCGATGTTCTCCATGAACGCATGAACGTAGTTGCCCGCGGCCGCACCGAAATCCATGTGGTACGCGTGCTCGTACATGTCCAGCGCGAGGATGGGCACGCCGCCCGCCAGGGCGTGCGTATGGTCGGCGGCCCATTGGTTCACGAGCGTCCCGTCCCGCGGCTGGAACACGAGCAGCACCCAGCCAGACCCGCCGCCCAGCGCCGTGCCCATGGCGACGAACTCCTCCCGCCAGCGAGCGAGGCTCCCGAAGCTGGCTTGCAGCGCCAGTTCCATGGCCGGCGTCATCGTCTGCCCGTCTCCACCCAGGCTGCCGAAGTACAGCTCGTGCAAGAGCATGGAATTGTTCGCGACGAGCTCTTCGCGCTTCAAGCCGTTGAGCTCGAAGCCCGGCAGGGTCGCGGGCGACCGCGCGGCCAGCTTCGAGCGGATGGCGTTCAGGCGCTTGACCGCGCCGCCGTAGTTGTTCTGGTGATGACTGCGAATCGACCTCTCGGACAGACCGTGCAGTGCCGCAGCCTCGAAGGGCAAGTCCTGGATTCGGTTTTCCATGGGGAACCTCTCATGCAAGCAGGGGCCGCAGAAACGTCAGCGCCAGTCCCGCCAGCCCGGAGCCCAGGACCACGGGAATGACGCCGACCTTGAATCGGAACAGGGCCACGGCCGCCGCCACGCCGATGAGCGCGGATGTCCATTCGAATCGACCGGCGAGTCCCTCCGGCCAGAGCACGTGGTACGCGAAGAAGACGGCCAGGTTCACGATCACGCCCACCACCGCGGCCGTGATGCCGGTCAGCGGCGCCGTGAACTTGAGATTGCCGTGGGTCGATTCGATGAAGGGTGCGCCCAGCAGGATGAAGAGGAACGAAGGCAGGAAGGTGAAGAAGGTCACCACCGTGGCAGCCACCGCACCCGCCAGGAAGAGCGCGTCCGGGCCGAAGATGGCCTGGGTCCAGCCGCCGACGAATCCGACGAAGGACACCACCATGATGAGCGGGCCCGGTGTCGTTTCGCCGAGCGCCAAGCCATCGATCATCTGCGGCGCCGTGAGCCACTGGTGGTGCTCGACCGCCCCCTGGAACACATAGGGCAGCACGGCATAGGCCCCGCCGAACGTCATCAGGGCCGCCTTGGTGAAGAACCAGCCCATCTGCGTCAGGACCGCGTCCCATCCATAGAGCGCCGTCAGGGTCCCGATGCCGGCGAGCCAGAGCGCCAGGCACACGGCCAGCACGCGGCCGAAGCGCCGCCAGCTGAACAACGCATGCGCTGGCGTCGGCGTGAGGTCGTCGATGAGCGCCGGGCCGAACGACTTGGCGGCCGTGCCATGGCCGCCTCCGGCGGTGAACTTGGCCGGTGCCCAGCGTCCACCGAAGTAACCGATGACGCCGGCGGCCAGCACGATGAGAGGAAAAGGCAATTGCAGCGCGAAGATGGCCAGGAAGGCCGCCACCGCGATGCCCCACAGCCACCCGTTCTTCAGGGCCCGGGAACCCACCCGATAGGCCGCATGCACCACCAGCGCGGTGACGGCGGGCTTGATGCCATGGAAAAGGCCGGCGATGACGGGCACATTGCCGTACGCCATGTAGACCCACGACAGGCCGATCAGGATGAACAGCGACGGCAGCACGAACAGGACGCCCGCGACGATGCCGCCCCAGGTGCGGTGCATCAGCCATCCGATGTACGTCGCGAGTTGCTGCGCCTCGGGCCCGGGCAGCAGCATGCAGTAGTTCAGCGCATGCAGGAACCGGCCCTCGGAGATCCAGCGACGTCGCTCGACAAGGTCCTCATGCATGATGGCGATCTGCCCGGCCGGCCCTCCGAAGCTGATGAAGCCGAGCTTGAGCCAGTAGACGAAGGCCTCGCCGAAGCTGAGGCGCTCAGGCGCCGCGGTGGTTGTGGTCGTGATCACTGGCGTACCTTCATGGCGGCGTAGAGGGTGTCGAACAGGGGCAGGGACGCCGCGAGCAGCGCATCGTCCTTGTCGTGCTGCGCCTGCAGGCCTCTCACGATGGTTTCAATGCCGGCCGCCTCGTCGACAGGGATGCCGCCGACATCGATGTAGTGCACGAGTTGGCCGAGCCGCCGGATGCCCGGGTCCTCTTCCAGGCCGAACGCATGCGCCACGACCTCGAAGCTGACCTTGTCTCCCACGTGAGTGAACGTGGCGCCGTCGAAGTCGAACCCAAGAACCCCCTTGGGGCACTTGCACGGGTCTGCCAGCCAGACGAAGCGCGCGGAGGCATCGACGAAGCGCTGGATCAACCAGCCCGTTGCGAGCCGGTCCACCCAGGGGCGCTTGCGCGTGGCCCATGTCTTGCCCTGGTAGGCCTGCGGCGAGCGTCGTTCGATCGCTCCCGATGCGGCCGTCGGCTCACCCGGCGAAAGCTTGCGTTCGATCTCCGCTCGCAAGGTTTCGAGGCCCGCTGCTGCCGCGGCGGCTGCCTTGCCCGGAAAGAAGTCCATGGCGCGAAGGGTCTGGAACTGCTGGTCCAGGCTGCGTGCCACCTTGCGCAGGTCGGCTTCCGTCGCAGCCTTGAGCGACTCCCGAGTCTCCTTGAGTGACTGCGCAAAGTCGGCGTACTGCTCAGTCCGGTCGAACAGCGCGAGGAAGGTGCTCTCCTGTCCCGCGTCGCGGGCCTGGAGCGTCAGCATGTGAGCCTCGGCGCCACCTTCCTGGATGGCCTTCGCGATCGCCCACAGGTCTTCGGCGGACGCGGCATTCGAGGGCAGGATGTAGACGCCGTCCCGAAGGGTTCCGCAGCCGGTGGCCTTGAGCGAACGCCAGATGCGGACGCGCAAGCCGCTCGGAGAGGTCGGCAGCGAGGCGGTCAAGACAAGCCAGTCAATCATGAAGCAAGTATCACGCAATGTGATGCTTGCTACAAGAACTGGTCGATTGGCGGGATGGCGAAGTGGCTATCCGGGATCGATGCCGCGTGGGCCGAGTGGCGACGCCCTAACCCAGGGCATCGTTCACCTGCTCGTTGAATTCGGCCTGGCTCAGCGCCGTGCCGATCTCCCGCGGCAGCGCATCGCGCACCGAGAAAACCCCCAGGATCTTCGTCCCCGCCACCAACGGGAGATGGCGGAAGCCGCGCTCGAGCATCAGCACGACGGCGTCGGACACCGGGGTTTCGGGCGGCACGCAGATCGGATTGGGCGTCATCACCTCGCGCGCCGTGGTGTGATCGGGGTCGAGCCCCCGGGCCAGCACGCGCGTCATCAGGTCGCGCTCGGTCAGGATGCCCAGCAGGGTGTCCGGCGGTTCCATGATGAGCACGCTGCCGCAACCGGCGCGTGTCATGACGCAGGCGGCATCGCGCGCACTGGCTTGCGGACCCAGGCAGGTCACATGCTTGCGCGAGATGGACTGAAAAACAGTGCGTTCGGCCATGGTCCGCCCTCCGAAAGAAGCGCAATGGTGCCCCGGGCCCTCGTTCAGCGCAAGGAGTCGTTGAGCCGTTCCAGCGCCCGGGCGCCGGGGCAGAGCTGCGCGGCCTCGAGCGTGTTGAGGGGCCGGTCGCAGGTGTTGAGCGCCGTGTGCAGGTCGGTGGCCAGCGGGTCGACGTAGAGCAGGCCCGTCACCACCTCGCCCATTTCCTGGTGCCGCTGCATGTGGGCCATGGCGGCGAAGCGGTCGCCCGGGTTGTAGTCGGCATGCAGGCTGCGCAGCCGCAGCAGGGTGCCGTCGTGCTGGCGCACGTCCAGCACTTCGCCCGGCGCCATGTCGACCACGATTTCGTCGCGGGCGCTGATGAAGTCGATGCGGCTCACCGCCTCGTTGTGCTCGCGCACGTAGTCGTAGCTCTTGGTGCTGCCGGGGTGGTTGTTGAAGGCCACGCAGGGACTGAGCACGTCGATGAAGGCCGCGCCGCCATGGCTGATCGCCCCCTTGATCAGCGGGACCAGCTGCGCCTTGTTGCCCGAGAAGCCGCGCCCCACGTAGCTGGCGCCCAGCTGCAGCGCCATGGCGACCAGGTCGACCGGGCTGTCGGTGTTGACCACGCCCTTCTTGCTCTTGGAGCCCTGGTCGGCCGTGGCCGAGAACTGGCCCTTGGTCAGGCCGTAGACGCCGTTGTTCTCCACGATGTAGGCCATCCGCACGCCGCGCCGCATGGCGTGGGCGAACTGGCCCAGGCCGATCGAGGCCGAATCGCCGTCGCCCGAGACGCCCAGGTACAGCAGGTCGCGGTTGGCCAGGTTGGCGCCGGTCAGCACGCTGGGCATGCGGCCGTGCACCGTGTTGAAGCCGTGCGAGGCGCCCAGGAAGTAATCGGGCGTCTTGGAGCTGCAGCCGATGCCCGAGAGCTTGGCCACCCGGTGCGGCTCGATGTCCAGCTCCCAGCAGGCCTCGATGATGGCGGCGGAGATCGAGTCGTGGCCGCAGCCCGCGCACAGCGTGGAGATCTTGCCCTCGTAGTCGCGCCGCGTGTAGCCGACCTTGTTGATGGCCAGCGTCGGATGCCGCAGCCGGGGCTTGGCAAGGTAGGTCATGCAGGCTCCTTCGTATCGGTGGCGCCGGGCGCGCGGGCAGGCGCCTGCAGATGCGCGCCGATCGCCTGGACGATGAAACGCGCCGTGATGGGTGTGCCGTCGAAATGCAGCACCGGGATCAGCCGGGCCGGATCGATGCCCAGCTCGTTGACCAGCAGGCTGCGCATCTGGGCGTCGCGGTTCTGCTCGACCACGAACACCCGCGGGTGCTGCGCCAGGAACTGCACCACGCTGTCCGGGAAGGGAAAGGCGCGCAGCCGCAGCGCATCCAGGTGGATGCCGCGCTCGTCGAGCGCTTCCAGTGCTTCCTGCATGGCCGGGCTGGTCGAGCCGAAATGGATCACGCCGAGATCGGTTTTCTCGGCGGCCGGCCGCAGCACCGGCTGCGGCACCAGAGTGGCCGCGGTCGCGAACTTCTTCAGCAGCCGCTCCATGTTGTAGATGTAGTCGGGCCCGCGCTCCGAGTACCGGGCGTAGGCGTCGCGCGTCGTGCCGCGGGTGAAGAAGCTGCCCCTGGTCGGGTGCGTGCCGGGCAGCGTGCGCCAGGGGATGCCGTCGCCGTCCACGTCCTTGTAGCGTCCGAAGTCCCGGCCCGCCTCCAGTTCCTCGGCGGTCATGACCTTGCCGCGGTCGTAGGCGCGGCTGTCGTCCCAGGCAAAGGGCGCGCTCAGGCGCTGGTTCATGCCGATGTCGAGATCGGTCATCAGGAACACCGGCGTCTGCAGCCGGTCGGCCAGGTCGAGTGCCGCCGCCGCGTGTTCGAAGCACTCGTGCGGGTCCTCGGGAAACAGCAGCACGTGCTTGGTGTCGCCATGCGAGGCGTAGGCGCACGAGAGGATGTCGGCCTGCTGGGTCCGCGTGGGCATGCCGGTGGAAGGGCCGCCGCGCTGCACGTTGATGAGCGTGACCGGGATCTCGGCGAAGTAGGCCAGCCCGATGAACTCGGTCATCAGCGAAATCCCGGGCCCCGAGGTCGGCGTGAAGGCCCGCGCACCGTTCCAGCCGGCACCGACCACCATGCCGATCGAGGCGAGTTCGTCTTCCGCCTGCACGATGGCGAAGCGGTTCTGGCCGGTGACCGGATCCACCCGGAATTTCGCGCAGTACTTCTGGAAGGCCTCCGCCACCGAGGACGACGGCGTGATCGGATACCAGGCCGCGACCGTGGCGCCGCCATACACGCAGCCCAGCGCCGCGGCGCTGTTGCCGTCGACGAAGATCCGGTCGCCCACCCGGTCGGCGCGGCGGACCTGCAGCCCGACGGGCTCGCGCAGGTTCTCGCGGGCGAAGTCGCATCCCAGGTGTAGGGCCTGCACATTCGAGGCCAGCAGCTTCTCCTTGCCCTTGTACTGCTCGCCGAACAGCTTCTCGACCACTTCGGGCTCGATGCCCAGCAGGATGGCCAGGGCGCCCACGTAAACGATGTTCTTGAACAGCTGGCGCTGGCGCGGGTCGTGGTAGACCGCGTTGCAGATCTCGGTCAGCGGCATGCCGATCACCCGGATGTCGCTGCGGAACTTCGACGGCGGCAGCGGCCGCGTGCTGTCGTAGAACAGGTAGCCGCCGGGCTCGAGCTCGGCCACGTCGGCGTCCCAGGTCTGCGGGTTCATCGCCACCATCATGTCGGTGCCACCGCGCCGCCCCAGGTGGCCTTTCTCGGTCACGCGCACCTCGTACCAGGTCGGCAGCCCCTGGATGTTGCTGGGAAAGATGTTGCGCGGACTCACCGGCACGCCCATGCGCAGGATGGCCTTGGCGAACAGCTCGTTGGCCGAGGCCGAGCCCGAGCCGTTGACGTTGGCGAACTTGATGACGAAATCGTTGACGGCCGCAATCTGGGGAATCACTCCCCCCACGCTCGCCATTTCGTGTGCTTCCGCGCCTTCGGGCGGCCGTACGGCGCTCATGCCGGCACCCCCCTGGCCGGCACCGGATGCACATCGCGGCACGCCGGCCCCGCCGGTGTCATCTCGAGCAGGAACTTCTGCATGTCCCAGGCCCCCGTGGGGCAGCGCTCGGCGCACAGGCCGCAGTGCAGGCAGACGTCCTCGTCCTTGACCATCACCCTGCCCGTCTTGAGCCCGCCGGACACGTACAGGTCCTGCGCCAGGTTCAGCGCCGGTGCCTTCAGCCGGGGCCGCAGTTCCGCCTCCTCGCCGTTGACGGTGAAGCTGATGCAGTCCATCGGGCAGATGTCCACGCAGGCATCGCATTCGATGCACGCGGTCTCGGTGAACACTGTCTGCACATCGCAGTTCAGGCAGCGCTCGGCCTCCTTGAAGGCGGTGGCGGCGTCGAAGCCCAGTTCCACCTCCACGCGGATGCTGGCCAGCGCCGCCTCGGCCTTGGCCCAGGGCACCTTGTAGCGCAGGTCGTTGGAGGTGTCGTTGTCGTAGCTCCATTCGTGGATGCCCATCTTCTGCGACACCAGGTTGGTCATGGGCGCCGGTCGGACATGGATCGGCTCGGCATGCAGGAGCTTGTCGATCGACACGGCAGCCTCGTGCCCATGCGCCACGGCCGTGATGATGTTCTTGGGTCCGAAGGCCGCATCGCCGCCAAAGAAGATCCGCGGCACCGTCGACTGGAAGGTGTCCGCGTCCAGCGTCGGCAGACCCCATTTGTCGAAGGCGATGCCGCAGTCGCGCTCGATCCAGGGGAAGGCGTTTTCCTGCCCCACGGCCACCAGCACCTCGTCGCATTCGAAGAAGGCCTCCGGCTCGCCGGTGGGCACCAGCGAGCGGTTGCCCTCGCCGTCGTACTCGGCCCGGACGATCTCGAAACGCATGCCCAGCAGCTTGCCGCCCTCGTGTACGAAGGCCTTGGGCACATGGAAGTTGATGATCGGAATGCCTTCGTGCTGGGCGTCTTCCTTTTCCCAGGGCGAGGCCTTCATTTCCTCGAAGCCACTGCGCACGATGACCTTCACGTCGATGCCGCCCAGGCGGCGGGCCGACCGGCAGCAGTCCATCGCCGTGTTGCCGCCGCCGAGCACGATCACGCGCTGGCCAATGGCGGTGACGTGGCCGAACGAAACGGAGTTGAGCCAGTCGATGCCGATGTGGATGCTGGCCGCCGCTTCGTGCCGGCCGGGAATCACCAGGTCGCGCCCGCGCGGCGCGCCGCAGCCGACGAAGATCGCGTCCCACCCCTGCGCCATCAGGGCCTTCATCGAGTCGACGCGCTCGCCGCTGCGGAAATCCACGCCGAGGTCGAGGATATAGCCCGTTTCCTCGTCGATCACCGATTCGGGCAGCCGAAAGCGCGGGATCTGCGTGCGGATGAAGCCGCCGGCCTTGGCCTCGGAGTCGAACACCGTGACCTCGTAGCCCAGCGGCGCCAGGTCGCGTGCGACGGTGAGCGAGGCGGGCCCCGCGCCCACGCAGGCGACGCGCTTGCCGTTCTTCGGCTCGAGCTTCGGCATGCGCGACCGCACGTCGTCCTTCATGTCGGCCGCGACGCGCTTGAGCCGGCAGATCGCCACCGGCTCGGGATCCTTGGCGTTGCTTTCCTCGACCCGCCCGCGCCGGCAGGCCGGCTCGCAAGGCCGGTCGCAGGTGCGCCCCAGGATGCCGGGAAAGACGTTGGAGACCCAGTTGACCATGTAGGCGTCGCTGTAGCGGCGCTGCGCGATCAGGCGGATGTATTCAGGGACGGGGGTGTGCGCCGGACAGGCGTACTGGCAATCGACGACCTTGTGGAAATAGGCCGGGTTGGCAATGTTGGTTCGCTGCAAGGCGTGTCTCCTGGCTGCCGCCCGCGGCCTGGTGGGGTCGGCGCGGGTCTGACGCAAGTATGCGCCGCGCCGGGCGGCGTGCTGCCTTGGTGGAATCCCGCAGCATGTCAGGCCAGGCTCAGTGGCGGCGCTCCGTCGGCGACGCACGGCGCGCGGTCAGGATGCGGGCCGCTCCAGCAACCGCTTCAATGCCATCAGGTCCCGCCGGACATGCGCCACATCGGCATCGAAGTCCTGCTGGCTGACGCCCGGCAGCCGAAGCACGACGAAGGTCAGAAGACTTCCTTCGCCGCACGGCGACACGCGCAACGCATTGTGGACGCTGGTGCCGTCCGGGAGCACGACCTTGTGGTCGAGCACGCCGAAGGGGTTGTCCGGGGCCATGGACACCTTGACCTGGCCCATGGGCGACTCGGCGAGCCATTCGCCCCGGTGCCGGGCAATGCCCTGGGCCAGGCCGGACGCCCACAGCGGCAGGTTCTCCATCTGCCGGGCGAAGCGGTAGACGGTGTCGGCGGGGGCATCGACAGCTTGGCTGACGACCTGTGCTTCGTGCGACTTCGGCATCTGACGATCTCCTTGCTTCAACACCATGCAACGGCCTCAGCGACGTCGGGTGGCTCCCGGCCGGACAAGCTCGCGCCGCTCGATGGGGGTCGAAAACACAATCGATGTGCGGGTTTCACCATACACGTTGATGGTGCCGACAAAGCGCTCGAGATCGGCGAGGCTTCAAGAAACCACGGTCATCACGTAGGAGTCCGCTCCGGCGACGTGATGGCACTCCAGCACTTCGGGTGCCTTCTTCAGCTTGTCGAGCAATGCCTTCTGGCCGGGCTGAGGGACGGTGATGCCCACGATCGCCTTGACGCGATAGCCCGCCTTCGAGGTATCGACATCTGCCGTGATGGTGCGGACAAGGCCCGCATCCTGAAGCCGCCATGATGCTGCACGTCACGGCGATCAGTCTGGCCAACGGGGGGGCCGCAGAAGACCGTTGCAGCCATGGGCCATTTGTCGCATATCGACATGCGCAAATGTGAGTTCACGCATCGGACCGCCACGGATAAGGTTGGACCTCTCCCGGCGTGCTCAACCCGCACGCTCCCGTGGCGCTGCTTCGGCTGCCGCCCGCCTTGCATCGCGATCCATGAGTGCCGTCCTCCCCCGCCTGCCTGCAGAGCCATCGCCAACCGCCGCATCGCCCAGTCACACCGCGAGCCGCATCACCGTCATCGCGGATGCCGCGATCGATCCGACGCAGCGGGCTTCGGCGCGCAGCGAGCCGAGTCGCTGGCGACTCTTCGTACCCTGGCTTCTTCCGGTTGCGCTTGTCGCCCTGTGGCAGTACTTCTCGGCCATCGGCCGGCTGCCCGCGGGGATCCTCCCGGCACCGTCCGACGTGCTGCGTGCGGCCTGGGGGCTCGCCGAGCGGGGTGAACTGCAGCGCGACGTGCTGGTGAGCCTGCGCCGCGTCGCGATCGGCTTCGTGACCGGCGCGGCGACCGGCCTGGTGCTGGGCTTCCTGGTCGGCCTGTCGAGCCTGGCGCACGGCTTGCTCGACCGCTCGCTGCAGATGGTTCGCACGATTCCGCATCTGGCGCTCGTGCCGCTGATGATCCTGTGGTTCGGCATCGGCGAAGAGCCGCGCGTGCTGCTGGTGGCAATGGGCTCGCTGTTCCCGGTCTACCTCAACACGATGAGCGGCATCCGCGGCGTGGACCCGAAGCTGATCGAGCTGGGCCGGTCGTATGGCCTGGGGCCCCTCGGCCTGATCGCCGGCGTGGTGCTGCCGGGCGCGCTGCCGCCGATCCTGACCGGCATTCGATACGCCCTCGGCGTGGCCTGGCTCACGCTGGTGGTCGGCGAGACCATCGCCTCGCGCGACGGTATCGGCTACATGGTGCAGAACGCGCGCGAATTGCTGCGCACGGACGTCATCCTGCTGGCGATCGTGCTGTACGCGATCGCCGGGTGGCTGGCCGACTCGATCACCCGGGCCGTCGAACGACGCCTGCTGCGCTGGCACCCCAACTACGCCAAAGGAGCGGCGCGATGACCCATGCATCCTCCAATGGCGACAGGCTGAGCCTGCGCGGCGTCGGCAAGGCCTTCGGCGAACGGATCGTGCTGCACGAGGTCGACCTGGAGATTCCGGCCGGCCAGTTCGTCGCGCTGATCGGCGCCAGCGGTGTCGGCAAGTCGACGCTGCTGCGCATCGTCGCGGGACTGGAGGCACCGACCTCGGGCCGTGTCGAACTGCGCTCGCGCAACCCGTCGCCGGACATCCGCATGATGTTCCAGGAAGACCGCCTGATGCCCTGGCGGACGGTGTTGCGCAACGTGACATTGGGTCTGCGCGCACGCGACGACGATGCCCGCACGCTGCTCGCCGCGGTGGGGCTGGCCGGCCGCGAGAAGGACTATCCGGTCGTGCTGTCGGGCGGACAGCGCCAGCGCGTGGCGCTGGCGCGCGCCCTGATCCACGAACCCGAGCTGCTGCTGCTCGACGAGCCCTTCGGCGCGCTCGATGCGATCACGCGGGCGTCGATGCAACTGCTTCTCGAAGGCCTGCTCGCACGCCGGCCGCGCACCGTGCTGCTCGTGACGCACGACGTCGAAGAGGCGCTGGTCCTGGCCGACCGCGTGCTCCTCATGCGCGAGGGCCGCGTCGCCCGCGATCTGTTCATCGACCGCGAGCGGCCGCGCCATCGCGGCGACCCCGAGCTGGCCGCGCTCAAGGAAGAGCTGCTCGAAGGGCTTGTGTCGGCGCAAGCCGGGCAGGCCGTCCGCTGAACGCAGGCACACAAGCCCTCAATCCCGATTTTTCCAGACCCATCACAGGACTCTCTCCCATGCCGATCGACACCTTCTCTCATTCAGACACCTTGGCCCTGGCCGCACGGCGACGCTTCCTCAGCCTGAGCGGCCTGGCACTGGCGCTGGCCGGGGGCGCGGGCGCGCTGGCACTGGCGGGCTGCGGCAAAGGCGACGCACCGCCAGCAGCGGCCGCTGCCGGTGCAGGCGCCGCCGCATCCGCGGCAACGGCGGCCGAGCCGCCGCAACTCACGATCGCGATCATCGGTGACGGCCGCACAGGCGTTTTCGCGTCGCTGCGCGCGGGCGACGACGGCCGCAAGCTCGAAGACGAGATTGCGGCCAAGGTGGTGTGGCAGCCGGGCTTCACCGCATCGCTGCCGGTCATGGAAGGCATCAAGGCCGGCGGCGTCGACTTCAGCTTCGCGACCGCCACGGCGATCGTCAACGCGGTGGCGGCCGGCGTGCCGATCGTGCCGTTGGCGGCCTATCCATTGCCGGCGACCGAAGTCGACGTGCTGGTGGCGAAGGATTCGCCGATCCGGTCGGCGGCCGATCTCAAGGGCAGGAAGATCGCTCACCAGAACGGCACCACCGGCACCTACAGCCTGGTCAAGTACCTGGAAGCGGCGGGGCTTCGGCTGAACGATGTGCAGGCGGTCAGCCTGAGCGGCGCCGACGCCTACACGGCCTTCGCCCAAGGCAGCGTGGACGCATGGATCCACTGGCAGCCCGCCAGCGCCCTGGCGCTTGCCAAGCTCGGCGACAAGGCGCGCACGCTGCCGGACGTGAAGACCTACGACTACGCCTTCTACGTCGCACGCGCCGAGTTTGCCGACAAGCATCCGCAAGTGGTGGCCAGGCTGGTGCGGCTGATCCGCGAGTCGCAGCAATACGCCCTCGCGCATCCGGACGAAACCGTCGCATCGTGGGCCAGGCTGGGCGGCTTCGAACCCGGCAGCGTGGAAGAGAAGGTGTATCGCCAGCTCATCGTCGACGCCCGGTTGTCCGACTCGGGTGCGGTCGCTCTCAAGCCGATCGACGGCGCCGCCGCCGACTCGACCCAGGATCTGGCCAGCAACTTCCAGTCGCTGGGCGTGCTGCCGAACAAGGTCGACGTGCGCAGCTTCCTGCTGGACACCCGCTTCGACCCCGTCAAGAAACTCGTCGCTGCCGAGCTCGGAGCCTGAACCATGCCGAAGCCCCAAGACAAGAAGATCCACCTCGCCGCCTTCGTCACCGCGGGTCCCGGCCGCCCGGGCGGCTGGCGCTACCCGGCCTCGGAGAGCGGCTGGCTCGATGCCGACTACTACCAGGGCATCGCGCGCACGCTCGAAAAGGGCCTGTTCGACCTCGCCTTCTTCGCCGACATCCTCGCGGTCCCCGACCGCTACCAGGGCAGCAACGACACGCAGCTGCGCCACGGCGCACTCGGTTCGCTGCGGCTCGATCCGGTGGTGGTGCTGTCGATCATGGCGGCCGCGACCCGACACCTCGGGCTGGCGTCGACGCGCTCGACCAGCCACTACGAGCCCTTCGAGGTCGCACGCTCCTTCGCGACGCTGGACCATCTGAGCGCCGGCCGCGCCGCCTGGAACGTGGTCACTTCGTTCCAGGATGCCGAAGCCCGCAACTTCTCGAAGAAGGAACAGGTGCCGCGCAGCAAGCGCTACGACCGCGCCGACGAATTTCTCGAGGTCGTCTTCAAGCTCTGGGACAGCTGGCAGGACGACGCGCTGGTGCAGGACCGCAAGACGCCGCTCTTTGCCGATCCGGCCAAGGTCCACTATGTCGATCACGAGGGCGAGTGGTTCAGCGTCAAGGGGCCGTTGAACGTCGCCCGGCCGCCGCAGGGCTACCCGGTGATCCTGCAGGCCGGCGCTTCGGATCGCGGCCGTGACTTTGCGGCGCAATGGGCGGACGCCATCTTCGTCAGCCACGATTCGCTGGACAGCGCCAAGGCCTTCTACAAGGAGATCAAGGACCGCGTGCGTTCGCACGGCCGCGACCCCGATTCGCTCAAGGTGCTGCCCGCCGCGACGCCGCTGGTCGGCGAGACGCAGGCGATCGCCGAAGAGAAGGACCGCGCGCTGCGTGCGCTGGTCGATCCGCATGCCGGGCTCTCCACGCTGTCCTATCACCTCGACGTCGACCTCTCGAAATACCCGCTCGACTCGGCGCTGCCCGACATCGACGTGCCCGGCGTGCAGGGCCACTACCAGGAAGTGCGCGAAGCCACCGAGCGCGACCAGCTGACGCTGCGCGATCTGGGCAAGCGCTACGGCAGCCGCTACGAAGGGGACCTGATCGGCACGGCCGACAAGGTGGCCGACGGCATGGAGCGCTGGTTCCGCGAAGGCGCCTGCGACGGCTTCATGATCAGCGCGCCCTACCAGCCCGGCGGCTTCGAGGACTTCGTGCGGCTGGTGGTGCCCGAACTGCAGCGGCGCGGACTCTACCGCACGGCGTACGAGGGCGCGACCCTGCGCGAGAACCTGGGACTCGAAAGGCCGGCTGCCGGTGCGTGGAAGGAACGGGCCGCGTCCGGCATCGCCGAAAGAAGGAGGGCAGCATGAGCACCACGGTCGACGAACGACAGGAAGCTCCCGCCGCGGTGGGCGAGATCGTGAGCGTGCGTGCGCGGGCTGTCGAACCCTTCGGGCGCTTCCTTGTGAGTGCACGGCAGCATCACTTCGTGTCGGATACGAAGGCGACGGCTGGCGGCCCTGGAGATGCGGTGCAGGCCGGCGAGCTGCTGCTGGCTTCGCTGGCGTCTTGCGGGCTGGGGCTGGTGCAGAAGACCGCTCGGGAACGAGAGGTGGCGCTGAAGGAGGCCGAGGTGGAGGTCTCGTTCGAGCGCGACCCGGAGGATGGCACGCGCTACGCGGCCATCCGGCTGGGCTTCGTGCTCGAAGGGGTCGACCTGGCGACCGCACGGATGCTGGTCGACGCGTTCACCGGGGCCTGTCCGATCTACAACACGTTGAGGCGGGGCGGGCCGATCGAGGCCGCAGTCGCGGTGCGCCCCTGAGCGTCGGGTGTCAGCGCTGGGGTCACGGGGTCGCAGCGCTGCAGATGCGGGCCCGGCGCACTACAGTGCGAGCATGGCGTTCATCCAGAAGCACCTCCTCGTCCACGGCTACGTTCAAGGCGTGGGCTACCGCGGGTCCATGGCTCAGGCCGCCGAAGCGCTAGGCGTGCACGGTTGGGTGCGCAACCGCCGCAACGGCACGGTGGAGGCCCTTGCCATCGGCGACGCATCGGCCGTCGACGCGCTGGTGGATTGGGCGCGTCGCGGCCCGCCGGAGGCACGCGTCGAGCGGGTGGAGGTCGCGGAGCTGCCTGGGCCCGCTCAGGCAGCTGCAGGGTTTGCGCAACGTGAGACGCTTTAGCGTTTGACCGATGCTTGGATCCGGGGCGCCGTCGGCGCCGGTGCGCAGCCTCTCGACGACGTGGCTAAGACGGCGCGCAGTTGCTGACCGCTTGCCGCCCCAGGAAGCGGTCCTCCGCCCAGGCGGGGAATCGCTTGGCAGCCTCCGGGACGACCGGCTCGTGGTCCAGTCCGGGGAATTCGATGTACTCCACGCTGGACCCTGCCTTGCACATTGCCGTACGCTCCGACGCCGTCAGGCGAACGGGTGTCGTGGTGTCCGCCGAGCCCTGGTAGATCACGACGGGCATGCTTCCCTTCGGTGAGAAGTTGTCCACGGCGGTCATCGCGTTCCACCAACTGCTGCCCGGAATCAGTGCATCGGGCTTGTAGGGAGCGGCCACTGTGGCTGCAGCCGACCAGATGTCGAAGCAGCCGTCCGCCATCGCAGGGAACTGTTCAAGCCCCTCGGTGGTCAGGAAGTCGCCGTACTTGAGTTCAGGGTGCGCGGCCTTGATGCCGGGCAGCGTCGAAATCACGTAGCCCGCCAGTTCGGTGCTCTTCATCGAGTTCAGTGTCAGCTCTCGGATCCGCACTGCCGGCGCAATCAGCGCCGAGCCCAGGCCGGTGAACTCGGGCGCATAGCTGGCGGCGATGGACTCAGTCCACATGGTGGTCTGTCCCCCTTGTGACCAGCCGTACATGACGTAGCGTTTCGACGCCTTCGCCTCGGGGAAGTTCTGCACCGCCCGCAGCACGTCCAGCGACGCACGGGCATTGGGCTGGCCGGCCATGTAAAAGGCAGGCCCCGGCAGGCCCTGTCCGGGATAGTCGCTCATCGCCACGACATAGCCCTTTGCCAGCAGTGCCTGGATACCGGGTACCCGGCTGGCGTCCGACGCCACGAGACTGCGTCGCGAGGGCGCGCATGCGTCCGCCACGCCCGTCGTTTCGTGGTTCCAGAGAACCACATCCCGTTGCTGGCCGCCGGCAGCGGCATTGGGGACATAGATCTCTCCGGAGACGTACTTCCTGACGCCAGGTGCGATCTCTGAAACGTAAATGATGTTCCAGGCCTTGGCGCCGTCCGGCGCGTCGGTGCGCGGCTGCGCCCAGTAGATCTCGCCAGGTTTCGCCTGGGGATCCGGCGTGCCATAGACATCCCAGAAGCTGCTGCCGGAAGGGCCAGCGGTCACGGCGGGCGGGGTGGCGGCATTGGCGTTCCAGCCGCCAAGTGCCACGCCGCTGCGATCGCTGCCTCCGCATCCGCCGAGCAAAACGGACGCGGCAGCAGCAACGGCCGCCAGCTGCATCCTGGCCAATCTGGAAGTCATGGGGGTATGGGTGTCTCTCATGCGTGGTCTCCTTGGTTTTGGAACAGCCCGACAACACGCCGTCGGGCCGGTTTCACTCGGAAGATGGCGCTTTGCCATCGCGAGCAATTGATTATTAAAAATAAATAGTTTCAGTGATAGCCGGGTGAAACTACCAATGGATTCCATCCATGTAGTTATGTCTGGTAACCAAAAGGAAGCGGTGCGGCTCGGGGGAGAATGGAGGGCATGGCAACTCAGAAGAACGCGCCCGAAGATCGAACGCCTTTCGGGCTTCTTCGCGAAGCAGGCATCCATCACGTCGTCGGCTACCAGGTCGCGCAGGCATCCATTGCAACGATGCGAATCTTCGAGAGGCGGGTCGGCAGTGGTTTCAAGCTGCGCCCCGTGGAATTCACGATCCTGGCGTTGGTCGATGAAAACCCGGGTTTGTCCGCCAAACAGTTGTCCGAGGCGCTGGCGATCGCCCCGCCGAACATGGCGGTCTGGATCGAGAAGCTCGAGCGTCGCGGCCTGATCGAACGTGAGCGCAGCACCATGGATCGCCGCGCGCAGCACATACGTGCCACCGCTGCGGGGGAACAACTGTCGCGCGAATCGGTGCGCACCGTCCTTTCGGAGGAGCGCAAGGCGCTGGCAACCCTCAGCCCGGCCGAGTGGGCCATGCTGGTCGAGCTTCTGCACAAGGTCGCTCTCTGCCGTGAGGGCGCCGCCCCCGTCTCGTGAGGGACCTCCCCGATGTCACGGTGCCGCTTCGCGCTTCCGGTCGGCGCTTCTCGCCCCTCCAGCAGGCATTCAGCCTCGGGCGGCTGCGTCCCCCACCGACTCTTCGCGCGGCGTCAGCGCTTCCAGTAGCGAATGCACCAGGGCCGAGGGATCGCCCTCGCGCCAGATGCCGCGCAACTCGGACGGCTGCTCCGATTGGGCCAGCGGCCGGAAGCACAGGTTCGGCAACACCATGGTCTGCAACGACGAGGGCACCAGCGACACGCCGAACTTGCGGGCCACCAGTGCGGCCACCGAGAGCATGTGCCGCACCTCGTGGCGGATGTTGGGCGTGAACCCCGCACGCAGGCACATGGCGACGATCTTGTCGTGGAATTCCGGAGAGAACGGACGCGAGAACAGCACGAAATCCTCGTTCCGGAGTTCCTGCAGACGGATGTCGGCACGGGCCGCCAGCGGATGGTCTGCCGGCAGCACGCACACGAAACTCTGCCTGTCGAGCACGCGCGAGGCGATGCCGCCGGGCAAGGTGCGGGAATGGATGATGCCGAGGTCGATCTTCCGATGCTGGAGCGCGTCCACCTGCTCGAAGCTGTTGAGTTCGTGAATGACCACTTGCACGCCAGGCCGCGCCAAGCCAAAGCTTCGAGTCACCTCGGTCAGCCGCGTCAGCAGGGCCGAGCCGACGAAGCCCACGTGGATCGAGCCGGATTCGCCGCGCGCGATGCGCCCGGCCGAGGCCTGCGCTTCCCGCGTGAGCGAGAGGATCTTGAGCGCCTCCTGGTACATCACCTGACCGGCCGGGGTCAGCGCGACTTCGCGCGTGCTGCGGCGCAGGAGTTCGAAGCCCAGCGAGTCCTCCAGCTTGGCGATATTGAAGCTCAAGGGCGGCTGCGTGATGGACAAGCGCTGCGCTGCACGGCCGAAGTGAAGTTCCTCGGCCACTGCCACGAAATAGCGAAGCTGTCTCAGGTCCATGGGTGCTCGATTTATCCAATCCGTGGATCAATGGGGCGAAAAAATGTATTGGACCAGAAAAATCGGCGCGGCAAGAATTTCGACCAGCGCGCCGATCGGCACTCCCGAAGCATGGCGCGCAGCAGACCCATAAAAGGAGACAAACTTGAAAACCAGGATCGTCGCAGCCTGCGCCGCCCTTGCGGCCTCGGCACTCGCTGCCACTGCAGCGCATGCACAGGACTACCCGAACAAGCCCATCCGCGTCATCGTCCCGTACGCGGCGGGCGGCATGACCGACGTCGTGGCCCGCGTCATCGGCCAGAAGCTGGGCGAGCGACTGGGCCAGCCGGTCGTGGTGGAAAACAAGCCGGGCGCGGCCACCATCATCGGCGCCGAGGCCGTTGCCGGCGCCAAGCCCGATGGCTATACCCTGCTGGCCGCCACCAACACCACGCTCACCATCAACGGATGGCTCTACCCCAACCTGCGCTACGACCCCGTCAAGGCCTTTGCGCCGATCGCGCTGGTGGCTGCGGCGCCGAGCGTGATCGTGGTCCATCCCGGGGTCAAGGCGAAGACGCTCGACGAGCTCGTCAAGCTTGGCGCCACCAAGGCCGGGGACCTGAGCTACGCCTCCTACGGCAATGGCTCGAGCGCCCATCTGGCCGGCGAAATGCTCAGGACGCGAACCCGGATGGAAGTGCTGCACGTGCCCTACAAGGGCAGCGCGCCCGCCAAGGCCGCGGTGATGGCCGGCGAGGTCTCCATGACCTTCGAGCCGGCCTTCACCGGCGTGCCGCAGATCAACGGAGGGCAGCTGCGCGCCCTGGCCGTCATGAGCGGCAAGCGTTCGGCCGCCCTGCCCGAGGTGCCCAGCGTGGCGGAGCTTGGCTATCCGGGCATGGAAATGTCCGCCTGGGTCGGCCTGGTGGCGCCCGCGGGCACGCCGCCCGCCATCGTCGCGAAGCTGGCGACCGAAATCGAGAAGGTGCTCGCGCAGCCCGAAGTGCAAAAGCAATTGCTGAGCAACGGCGCCGAACCCGTCGGCTACTACCAGGATGCCTTCGCGGCCTACATGCGCGAAGAAAGCGCGCGCTACGGCAAGGTGATCGCCGACGCGCACATCAAGGCGGACTGAATGCAGGCACAGACGATCAAGCCGCTGTCGCACGTCCGGGTGCTCGACCTCTCCCGCGTACTCGCCGGCCCCTGGTGCACGCAGAATCTCGCCGACCTCGGCGCCGAGGTCATCAAGGTCGAGCGGCCCGGCGTGGGCGACGAGACGCGCGGCTGGGGACCTCCATGGCTGCCTTCGGGCGACCATCCGGAGCGCCAGGATTCGGCCTACTACGCATCGACGAATCGCGGCAAGAAGTCGATCACGGTCGACCTGGCAAGCCGCGAAGGCCAGGACATCATCCGGCGCCTGGCCGCCACCTGCGACGTGCTGGTGGAGAACTACAAGGTCGGGACACTGGCGCGCTACGGGCTGGCCTATGACGATCTCAGGGAATCCCATCCCGGATTGATCTATTGCTCCGTCACCGGCTTCGGCCAGACCGGCCCCTACAGCCACCGGCCGGGCTACGACTTCGTGTTCCAGGGCATGGGCGGCCTCATGAGCATCACCGGCGAGCGCGACGACCTGCCCGGCGGCGGGCCGCAGAAAGTGGGCATCGCGGTCGCCGACGTCACGACCGGCATGTACGCGAGCCTGGCGATCACGGCTGCGCTGGCCTGGCGCGAACGCAGCGGCCGCGGCCAGCACATCGACATGGCGCTGCTCGACTGCGCGATGGCCTTCAACAGCAACCAGGCCGTGAATTACCTGGTGTCCGGCCGGATGCCGCGACGCTACGGCAACGCCCATCCCAATGCCGTGCCCTACCAGGTGTTCGCCAGCAGCGACGGCCAGATCGTGGTGGCGGTCGGCAACGACGGCCAGTTCGCGTCCTACTGCCACGCCATCGGCCGGCCCGAGCTGAGCGCAGACCCGCGTTTCGCGAAGGTCTCGGGCCGTCTCGTCAACCGCGACCAGCTCCTGCCCCAACTCGGCGACATCATGCGCAGCGACACCACGGCCCACTGGCTGGAACGCCTCGAAGCCGCCGGCGTGCCTTGCGGACCGATCAACGACTTCGGCCAGGCTTTCGAAGACCGGCAGGTGCGCGAGCGCGGCATCCGCGTCGACATCCCGCTGTCCAGCGGCGGCACCTTTCCCGCCGTCGCCAGTCCGATGCGTTTTTCAGAGACCCCGATCGACTACCGCGTCGGCCCGCCCGAACTGGGCGAGCACACCGAGGTGGTGCTCGGCGATGCGTTGGGCCTGTCGACCGATCAGATCGAACGCCTGCGCACCGCCGGCGTGATCTGAGGCCGCGCTCCGCCGGCCGCTCTTCCCTTCCTGATCTCGAGGTGACCATGTCCTTCAAACCGAACTACTCCGAATACGTACGCCCTCGTCCCGCCACGTCGAACCAGAGCTCGCAGCATCTCGCACCGGACTGCGCAGGGCTGGATTTCTACGCGATGGACCGGGGCCTTCAGGACCTGCTGGCGCTGTACCTTCCAGCCGACCAGCGCCGGCAGTTGCAACCGCATTTCGAGCGCATGGGCCAGCTGGCCGGGGGACGCCTGAACGCGCTGGCCACGGTGGCCGACAAGAATCCGCCCGTGCTGCATGCGCGAACGCGCTGGGGCGAGGACGAGGACTGGATCGACTACCACCCGGCCTACCAGGAGATGGAACACATCGCCTTCGGCGATTTCCAGTTCCACGCCATGGGCCATCGCGCCGGCGTGCTCGGCTGCAGCGAGCCGCTGCCTGCGCTGGCCAAGTACGCCTTCCAGTATCTGTTCGTCCAGTCCGAGTTCGGCCAGATGTGCCCCATCAGCGTGACGGACACCTCCATCCACCTGATCCGCAAGTACGGCAGCGCCGAACTCCAGCAAAAACTCCTGCCGCGGATGCTCAGCGACGACATGGAGACGCTGTGGAAGGGCACGCAGTTCATGACCGAGAAGGCAGGCGGCTCCGACGTCGGCGCGGTCGAGACGGTGGCCCGGGAGATCGATGGCCGATGGCACCTGTTCGGCGAGAAATGGTTCTCCTCGCACACCGACGCCGACATCGCCCTCATCCTTGCGCGTCCCGAAGGCGCGCCCGCCGGCACCAAGGGCCTGGCGCTGTTCGCGATGCCGCGACGGCTGGAAGACGGCAGCCGCAATACCTACCGCATCGTGCGGCTCAAGGACAAACTGGGCACCCGTTCGATGGCCAGCGGCGAGCTGCGGCTCGATGGCGCCTTCGCCTACCCCGTCGGCGCGCTCGACCAGGGCCTCAAGCAGATGATGGAGCAGGTCAATCTCTCGCGTCTGTCGCACGCGGTGCGTGCTGCGGCCATGATGCGGCGCTGCCTGAACGAGGCGATGCAGGCCGCCCGCCACCGTTCGGCCTTCGGCAGCCCCGTCATCGCCTATCCGCTGCTGCGCCGGCAACTGCTCAAGCTGATGCTGCCGACCGAAGCAGCGCTGTCGATGGTCATGGCCACCGCCGACGTGATGCACAAGGCCAACCTGGGCGATGCCACGGCGCGCGACGCGCTGCGGCTGCTCACGCCGCTCATCAAGTTCCGCGCCTGTCGCGACAACATCGTGGTGGCGACAGGCGCCATGGAAGTGCGCGGCGGCAACGGCTACATCGAGGATTTCGTCAATGCGCGCCTGGTGCGCGACGCCCATATCGGCGTGCTGTGGGAAGGCACCAGCAACATCAACGCGCTCGACGCCATCCAGCGCGCGGTGCGCAAGAACGGCGCCCAGAACGCGCTCAGGAGCATCCTGGCCGCGCGCCTGGAACAAGGCACGGCCATCCCGGCGCGCCTGCGCCAGACGCTGCAGACCAGCCTGGACCGCGCGATCGCGCTGGCCGAATCGGTGGCGGCGAATGCCCGGCATGAAGGCGACGTGCGCCGCGCCGCGAGCGGCCTGTACTACGCCTGCGCGGCCATCCTGCTGGCCTGGGAAGGTGCACAGCCGGGCGTCGACGCTCGCCGCCTGCTGCTGGCCGATGCCCTCGTGCGCACGCGCCTGGCCCCGCGCGATCCGCTGGCAGGCCCCGATGAGGAGGGCGAGCATGCGGGCGACGCCCTGCTGCTCCAGGCCGACGCGCCCGGGCCGGAGGAGGTGGCCGCGCTCTTCATCTGAAGCCTTTCTGATCGCCAGAAACGGACAAATCCACAGCGCTTCACCGTCGTTTGCGGATATCTGTGCGGGGCGCCCATCCCTAGACTGCCAAGCATCCTCGCCCCTCTTTGGAGAACAGTCATGATGCTCGCCCCCGCCCTCCGCCTCACAATGCTCTGCGGGCTTTTCGCATGCGCGTCGGCCTCGCACTCGGCCGAAAAGATCAAAATCGGATTTCTCACGACACTGTCGGGCCCCGGCGCGGCAGCGGGCCAGGAGGTGCGCGACGGCTTCGCGCTCGGCGTCAAGCTGAACGGCGGCAATCTGGGTGGCTTGCCGGTCGAGATGACGGTGGTCGACGACCAGCAGAACCCGGAAAGCGCCCGCCAGTCCGTCGAGCGCTTCCTCAAGCGCGACAAGGTCGACCTGGTGACCGGCGTTGTCTATTCCAACGTGCTCCTGCCCGTTCTCCCGGGCATTCTGGCCAACGACACGGTCTACCTCAGCACCAACACCGGGCCGGCAGACTACGCGGGCGCCAAGTGCAACCGGAACTTCTTTGCCATCGCCTGGCAGAACGAGGACATTCCCCAAGCGATGGGTCGATTCGCCGCCTCGAAAGGCTACAAGCGCGTCGCCATGATCGCCCCGAACTATCCCGGCGGCCGAGAGTCACTGGGCGGATTCAAGCGCCAGTACAAGGGCGAGATCGTGGAGGAGATCTATACGAAGCTCAACCAACTCGACTACGCCGCCGAGTTGGCGACGCTGAAAGCTTCGAAGCCCGACGCCGTGTTCTTCTTCCTCCCGGGTGGGCAGGGCGTCAACTTCATCAAACAGTTCGACGCCGCAGGCCTGTCGAAGGATGTCGCTCTGCTGGCGCCCGGCTTCTCGGCGGACGAAGACACGATCAAGGGCATCGGCGATCCGATCGTCGGGCTCTTCAACGCGTCGCAATGGGCGGCCGATCTGCCCAACCCGGCCAACCAGAAGTTCGTCGCCGAGTTCCAGAAGGCGTACGGCCGAACCCCCACGATGTACGCTTCGCAGGCCTTCGATACCGCGATGCTCGTCAACAGCGCCGTAAGCGCTGTCAAGGGGAAGATCGAGGACCGCGACGCCTTCAGGGCTGCGCTGCGCAAGGCCGACTTCGCTTCCGTGCGCGGCCCCTTCGCGTTCAACACCAATCAGTATCCGATCCACAACATCTACATGCGAGTGGTGCAGAAGGACGCTGCAGGCAAGATCGGCAACAAGCTGGTGGGCACGGCGCTCACTCAGCACTCAGACCCGTTCGCAGGCGAGTGCTCGATCAAGTGATGGAACCGGGAACGCGCCTGGCAACGAGCAACGGCCTCCCGACGCCGCGCGTACGCCTCTCTGTCGCGATGATCCTCGCGACGGGACCGCGAATGCCAAGGCCTTGACCTGCGACGCTTGACTAGACGTTGCTACTCCACCGAAGGGCCCAACCGCTCGAACCAGACCCGCGGCGAAACGCCACGGTCCGGCCCCAGGATGGAGAAGCCGCCATCCACAGGCACGTCGACGCCCGTCATCCATGAGGCCTCCGCACTGGCGAGAAACGCCACCACGCGGGCGACTTCGACGCCCCGGCCGACGCGACCCAAGGGATGGAAATGTGCGCCGACCGCGTCCGCAGTCTCGATGGAGCCGGCACTCATGCGTTCGACCGACGGCGACCAGGTCCACGCCGGCGACACGGAAAGGACTCGAATTCCGCGCGGCGCCAACGTCACCGCGAAGTTCTTCGTGATCTGGATCAAAGCGGCCTTTGAAGCCGGGTAGATCGCACGGCCGTCGGCGCCGAACTTTCCGCCTGTGCTGGTGATGTTGACCACGGCGCTTCCAGGCGCCATGTGTTCCGCCGCTTTCTGCGTGAAGATCGCGGCCGACACCAGGTTGACGCCGAGCGTGCGATGCCATTGCTCACGGTTCGACGCAAGACCGTCGTCGTCGTAGCTGCAGGCGTTGTTGACCAGCAAGTCGAGACGCCCGAAGCGCGCAAGGACCGCTCCGATGCAACGATCGATTGCCTGGTCGTCCGTGATATCGACTTCCATGAAGATCGCACCATCTCCGATCGAAGTCGCCACGGCCGTGCCGGCCTCCCTGCCGCGCCCGAGCACGTACACGGTAGCGCCGTCCGCGGCAAGTCCCCGCGCAATATCGGCACCCAGGCCCTGTGTGGCGCCGGTCACGATGGCGACCCGACCCTTCAGTCGACCGCTCTCGCAAGCCGCGTTCATGATTGCAGTCCTTGCATGCGACGCTGCCTGATGGAACGCTTGGCGATCAAATGAAAACCTCCAGATTGCCGAACACGGCGTCACAGTTCACGAGGTCAACGCGCTTGAGCACGATCTTCCAGCCGCCTTCGGGCGAGGCAGCCAACTTGTGGAACACCGCACCAGCGAGCTGGCGCTGCTCCAGGCGCCAATCGGTCAACTGGAAGCTCGATCGAACAATGAGGTGGCCATCCGCATCGAGGCCTTCGATCGTCACGCCCCCCACCACATGCGCACTGCGCGTCACCGGCTGTTGCGACCAGTTGCGCGCGTTTTCCAGGCGGCGCACCCTGACTTCGCGCAACATCCGGTCCTCCCAGAAAAGAGAAACGGTCTCGAAGGGGTCGGCCTGTCCGTGGAAGCGCGGCACCCAATAGCGGCCGTCGTCGGTCCACAGACCCAACCATTCCGAAAATTGGCGATCGTCAAGCAGACGGGCCTCGMGAAACACAAAGTCCTCGATGATGCGGCGCGCTTCGACCGACAGGGAAGCTTGCGACACAGGCGCCGTAGAGACATCGAAGCGGCGATCAAGCAGTTGCACAGCCAGCCTCCTTGTCCTGCCGCAGCAGATGAACAGGTTTGGATGGTGTGGTCAGCATGTACTTCTTCCAGGTGGCGAACTGATTTCGCATCGGCAATTCGCTTGTTCCGTTGGTGGAAACCATGCCGTCGTCGGTGGACTTGTCCGTTCCAAGGTAGCGATGCAAGCTGACCCATTCGCCTCCACGCGTCATGTTGCCCTGCTGGCAGCGACGATAGACCTCCACGTCATCAGGCATCACATTGGACGACGGCGAGTTGATCACGTTGGCGTAGGTCAGCGCACGATCGAACACCTCGGGCGGTGCGCCCTTGAGGCGGAAGGTCTGGATCTCGACCATGGTGCGGTTCACGCTGACAGGACGGATCACGCGGAACTGCTGGAACACGGTGTGCGGCGATCCGCTGCCGTAGACGATGGTGTTGTGACGGTTCATGCCGAGGATCTCCCGTGCTCGCTCTTCGCCGTGCACATCCGCAAGCGACTTGAAGTGCGCCCGCGACACAGCGTCTCGCGTGGCGGCCGCAGGGTCGAAGATCGCCTCCATGTAGCCGTGCCCGTTCTCGTAGGCCCGCAACTCGAGCTTTTCCCAAAACTCATAGGGCTCACCGTTGCCGTCCATGATCAGCAGCTCGAAGGGCATCTCACCGAGCGCCTTCGCTTCTTCGCGCGCAGCCACGACGGAAGACTCGTGCGTCACGCGCGCATGCATGGTGTCATGCAGGTTCTCGTAGAACACCTTCCAGTTCGACTCCTGCATCACCCGGAAGGTGCCACCGGCCACTTCCACCTCGCCCACCGGCGAGCGATCGCACAGATTGTCGATCGACGAGATCACCCCGCCGAGAAAGCCGCGCAGATCAGGACCATCGCCCGACTGGCTTGCGAACACGAACCCGCGATAGCTTTCGACACGGGCCAGCGACCGCATCGAGAAGTCCGGATGAGCCGGGTCATAGTTGGTGTTTTCCAGCCCGCTCTTCAGCGGCGCAGACAGATGACTTCCATCCAGCTTGAAAGTCCATGCGTGGTAAGGACAACGGAAGAACTTGCCGGCACAGCCGTCTCCCTCTGCGACCAGCTTCGCGCCCTTGTGAGGGCAGCGGTTGTACAGCACGTGGACCTTCTTGTCCGCAGCGCGCACCATCACCACATCCTGGTCGCCGAGGCGCGTCGTGTGATAGTCGCCCAGGGCGGGAACCTGGCTCTCATGGCCTACGTAGATCCATGCCTGGCCATAGATGCGATCCATCTCGAGTGCAAAGATGCGCGGGTCCGTATAGACGCTCTTGTGCACACTGTCCGGGCGCACAAGCGCTGCGATTTCCTCATGGGTGAGTGTCATTGGGATTTCCTTCAGGAGTCAGATTTCGAGCACAAGGCGGTCCGAGCGGGCCCGCGAAACACAAGCGCAGAACGAGCCACTTTCACGGTCTCGCGGAGACAGGCACATGTCGCGATGATCCGGTTCACCGCCCAGGACCTTGACGACGCAAACGCCGCAATCCCCTCGACGACAATCGAACATCGGATCCAGGCCGGCAGCCTCCATGGCTTCGAGCACGGTCGTGCCCGCCGGCACGTCCAGCGTGCAGCCGCTCACGGCCAGGTCGACACTGAACGCTCGGTCGCCTGCGGCCTCCAGCGAACCAGCGAACAGTTCGCAGTGCAGGGTGGACTCGTCCCACCCAAGCGCCAGCGCCGCTGCGAGCGCAGCCGCAATGAATCCCTTCGGTCCGCACACGTACAAGTGACGGTGTGGAGCAGCCGCCCCAATGGCTTCGCCCAGCGGCAGCCCCTGCTGCGGATCGCCGCCGTCGAACCAGCAGCGAGCGCCTGGCATCGATGCGATCTCTTCACAGTAGGCCGCCTCCTTCGGGCTGCGCGCGGCGTAGTGGAGCGTGAATGGTGCCTGCGCGTGCCGCAGCGCTCGCGCCATGCACAGAATGGGGGTGATGCCGATCCCCGCAGCCAGAAGCAAGTGATCTTGAGCCGACGGCGCGAGTGCAAACAGATTGCGGGGCGTCGACGCCTTGACGCTCGCGCCTTCCTGGAGACCATGCACCCAGCGCGACCCACCGTCGCCCCCGTCCTCGCGCTGCACCGCGATCTCGTAGCGACTGCCGCCATCGGCCGGCGTGACCAGCGAATAGGCGCGATGAAGGCGCACGGTTCCGTCTTCATCCGGCACGTGCAACTCGAGATGCGCGCCAGGCTCGTAGGACGGCACGGCGCTGCCGTCGGCTGTGGCGAGCACCAGGCGGCGGATGCGCGGTGTGATGGCGTCTATCTTCTCGACGCGCAATTCGAGTGTGGGCATGAATCCGGCAGTGACGACAAGAGCATGCATGCGAATCTATTGACTCGTGTCCGACCGCAAAAGCCGAAGCTGGCATCTCTTATCCGCAATCAGCAACCGGCATGGACTTTTGCCGGATTCGGATGGATGGGGTGCATTCGGTTGCCAATTTCGGACAATTCTTCCGGGCGATGGAAATCCCGCGGYGATCCGAGCCGAGGGCGGCGCGGTGAATCAGCAGGTGATGCCCATGGCATCGATCTTGCACTGGGTGCACAAGCGACCTGGTCACTCAACCCCGGGCTGACCCTGATGCCGGCAGTTCCCAGGTGCTTTAGGATTAAATTATGTAGACCTCACGCAGATCGGCCCTGAATGCGGCCGCAAGATGGGGTCAGAAAGGCCCTCATGAATGCCGCTGCCCCAGCGCTGAATCTTGCGCAGATCTACAAGAGCCCCGTGTTCAGTTCACGCTCGGCGGTGGAATCGCACAGCGAGCTCAGTCGCGCAATCGTGAATCACAGCTTGCGCTGGGGGAGAGGCGAGGTGACAACCTCGTTGTACAAGAGGCACCTCGAGCGTATCAGCCTCATGATCCTGAGCTACGGAGCCGAGGTCGAGGTGACTCCCGACGTCTTCGAAGATTTCATTCTGGTGCAGATGCCGCTGCTGGGCGCATCCGAGATCGAAGTCGAAGGTCGGTCGGTGCAGGTGGCGCAAGGCGAGATCGCGGTCATCGCTCCGTTTCAGCGTGTGCGCCTTCTATGGCAGCAGGGCTGCAAGCAGCTCATCCTGAAGATTCCTGGCGACCTGGTGCACGGCACATGGGGCAAGTCAGGCGTCGAGGGCGATTCGATGCCTTGGGTCGACCCCTTGTTCAAGCTGGACGCCAAGCTTGCCGTCCATTGGCACGCGTTGCTGCGCCAATTGCTCGCACTGCTGCCGACCCACGACGCGTCCTCCCTGCACCCGGCATGGCTCGGCCAGTTCGAGCGCACCGCAGCATCATTTCTTCTCACTCACCAACCCTCTGCACGCCGGTCTGAACGACCTGGCGTTGACGGAGATTCAGGCGAAGTTCCAGCAAATGCCTCGGAAAACGCCCGGCTCGATCAGCTGGAACGCTACATTCGCAGCCGCCTGTTCGCACCGATCTCCCTGGCCGACCTGGCCCGTGCGGCTGGCATTTCTCCGCGCAGCCTGAATGCCCTGTGCCATCAGCACCGCGGCGTCGCTCCCATGGTGCTGCTGCGAAACCTGCGCCTCGAGGCCGCGCGCGATCGGCTCGCTACGTCGCCCATCAGCGTGACCGAAGCCGCGATGGCGCACGGCTTTGGCCATCTGGGTCGATTCTCGGCCTACTACCGCGAGCGATTCGGTGAGTTGCCGCGCCAGACCGGCCGTCTGTCCTGAGGCCAGGCCCGCCCAACGCTGCGAAATTCGGATAGTTCCGCACGTCGAAAGGTGCGTAGCGGATAGCCGCGCAACGCCGCTCGCAGCACCATGGGGCCATGTCCTATGCCTCCAATCGCCGCATCGACGCGTTAATCGTCGGCAGCGGCATCAATTCGCTGGTTTGCGCGGCACTGCTGGCGCGCAGCGGCCGCAAGGTTCGTGTTCTCGAGCGCGAAGCCACACTCGGCGGCTGCATCCGTACGGATGAGCTCACCCTGCCCGGCTTTCGACACGACACGCTGTCGACCGCACACCCGCTTTTCCTGGTCGGGCCGGCCTACGCTGCATTGGGTAGCGCACTCCACGATGCAGGTCTGCTTTACGCCAACACCACCTTGCCGACCGGCGCGCTGTTGCCCGACGGACGTCACGTCGTGTTGTCCACCTCGCGCGAGGCGAACCTCGCCCGCTTCGATGCCATCCACTCGGGCGATGGCGCTGCCTACGCTGCCGCAGTGGAGGAGATCACGCAGCAGGCGCCGCTCGTGTTCTCGTTGCTCGGCAATGAGCTCTGGCGCCTCGGCACCGCCAAGACGCTGGCGGCCGCCGCATGGAAGGAAGGCGCGCATGGAATGGCTGGCTTCATTGGCAGCATGATGCCGACCGCGCGCACATGGCTCGAACAAGCCTTCGGTTCCGATCTGCCAGGCGCCCTCCTGGCGCCCTGGGTGCTGCATTGCGGGCTGGGTCCCGACGCACCGTTGTCGGCGCTCATGGCCAAGGTGGTCGCATTCACCGTGGAATCGGTGGGCATGCCGATCGTTCGTGGCGGAAACGCAAATTTCGTCCACGCATTTCAGCGCCTGATCGTCGATGCCGGCGGCGAGTTCGAGACCCACGCCGACGTGGCTCGAATCCTGGTCCAGAACGGGCGCGCTGTCGGCGTGCAGTTGGCTGACGGGCGTGAACATCGCGCTGCCGAGGTCATTTGCAACGTCACGCCGACCCAGCTCTACGGCCGACTCCTGACGTCAGACCAAATTCCTTCCGAGGTGAGGGTCCACGCGCAGAAGTGGCGCTACGGGAAGGGCAACATGCAGATCCATCTCGCTCTTTCAGAAGCGCCGGAATGGTCGAATGACGAACTGGCACGGGTCGGCTACCTGCACCTCACCGGCGGCGCCAACGCCGTGTCGCGGGCCGTCAACGAGGCAGAGCGCGGACTTCTGCCGGCCGAGCCCACCATTTGCATCGCGCAGCCCACGGCCTTCGATCCAAGTCGTGCGCCCCCGGGGCGTCACATCCTGTGGATTCAGCTGCCGGAATGCCCGCGCGAGCCCGTCGGCGATGCCGCTGGCGAGATTGAAGTGGCGCCGGGGGGACAGTGGTCTGTTGCCTTGCGCGAGGCGTATGCAGATCGGATCGTGGCGAGCATCGCCAGGCATGTGCCAAATCTCGAGCGCAGCATTCTCGCCCGCCACGTCATCTCGCCCACTGACCTGGAGCGGCTCAATATCAACCTGGTCGGTGGTGACCCCTACGGCGGCGATTGCGGCCTCGATCAGTCGTTCCTCTGGCGCCAGTCGCGTTCGCTACGCAACCACGAAACACCGATCTCCCGCCTTTGGCATATCGGAGCATCGACGCATCCCGGTCCGGGTCTGGGCGGAGGGTCGGGGTTTCACATGGCCAAGGCGCTGGGAGCCGCCTAGGGCAAGCGACCGGCGCACAACTGAATTCAACAACCCAGGAGAACGAGCACCCAATGACAACCTCTTCGCTTATTGAGTTGGCACAAGGCCTTGCCAGCGGCGCCGTACGCGTCGTCGACCTGACGCACACCCTGTCGCCCGATTTTCCGGCGCTTCAACTGCCCCCGCAGTTCGGCCAGGTGGCAGGTTTCAAGATGGAACGCATCTCGCACTATGACGAGGCCGGCCCAGGCTGGTACTGGAACAATTTCTCCTGCGGCGAGCACACGGGTACTCACTTCGATGCACCTGTTCACTGGGTGACCGGCAAGGACCACGCGAACAACACGGTCGACACGATCGACCCTCATCAGTTCTTCGGACCGGCCTGTGTCGTCGACGCCAGTGCGGAGGTCGCCCGCGACCCCGACTGGCTTCTCACCGTCGAGTTCCTTCAGGCTTGGGAACAGCGTCACGGCCGGATCCAGGCCGGGGCCTGGCTGCTGTTCCGAACCGACTGGAGCAGGCGCATCGTCGACCCCGCGTCCTTCGTCAACATGCGCGAAGACGGCCCGCACACACCAGGCCCCACACCGGAGGCGGTCGAGTGGCTGATACGCGAGCGTGACGTTCGAGGCTTCGGGGTCGAGACCATCAACACCGATGCAGGCCAGTCTCACAGCTGGACGCTCGGCTACCCGTGTCACACCCTCATGCATGGCGCGAACAAATATGGCCTTCAGTGCCTGAGGAACCTGGACCAGTTGCCGCCGCAGGGTGCGCTGATCGTCGCGGCGCCCTTGAAGATCGAAGGCGGTTCAGGGTCACCGTTGCGCGTGCTGGCGCTGGTGCAGTAGCCAGTCCGGGGCCCCGGTCCAAGGCAAACGCCGTGGCTCTCTGGGGCCCTTGGGGTGGCAAAGCCGCGGGCCTCAGACGCTCAGGTACCGCGTCCAGATGGATCTGTCGTTCGCCAACGATTGCGAATCGCCGCGCCAGACCACGCGACCCCGCTCGAGGACAACGTGCTGATCCGCAATGGCGAGCAGGCGGTCGACATACTTGTCAACGACCAACGTCGTCTGTCCCTCTGAGCGCAGAAGCCTCAGGCAGTTCCAGATCTCTTCGCGGATCAAGGGCGCGAGCCCCTCCGTGGCCTCGTCGAGGACCAACAACCGTGGATTGGTCGAAAGCGCTCGGGCGATAGCGAGCATCTGTTGCTCACCTCCCGAGAGTTGATTTCCAAAATTCCGCTGCCGCTCCGCCAGGCGAGGAAAGAGCTTGAACAGCCGCGACGGCGTCCATTGCGGCGCTTCGCGTCCGGCCGCAACCGGCGGGCGGGCAAACGCCATCAGATGCTCGCGGACGGTGAGATTGGGAAAGCACTGACGGCCCTCCGGTACGACGGCGATCCCAAGCCGCGCGATGGCATCAGCGCGCAGGCCGGCAAGCGGGCGATCGGCGAACCAGGTGTCACCCGTGACCGACCGGAGCACGCCAAGCAGACTCTTGATCGTCGTGCTCTTGCCCATGCCGTTGCGCCCGAGAAGCGAGACCACCTGACCCGCGTGAATGTCCAGATCGATGCCGAACAGGACCTGGCTTGCACCGTACTTGGCCGTCAGATTCCTGCAGCTCAGTAGAGACGTTGCGGTCATGACAGCGCCTCGGATCCGAGGTAGGCGGATTGGACGTTGGGATCGTTCCGGATGGTGGCGCCATCCCCGGTCGCGATGACCCGACCCCCCACAAGGACCGAGATCCGGTTGGCGAGCCGGAACACGGCGTCCATGTCATGCTCGATGAGCAGAATGGCCATGTCTCGCCGTAGTTCTTGAATGAGCAGTGTCATGCGCTCCGATTCGTGCGGCCCCATTCCGGCCATGGGCTCGTCCAATACCAGAAGCTTGGGAGCCGATGCCAGGGACAGCGCGATGTCGAGTTGGCGTTGCGCGCCATGAGGCAGCGTCCCGGCGGTCTGCGCGAGCGACTCGAGCAGACCGACCCTTCGTGCAAGCTCGACGGCACGTTCGACCAGTTCGGGCTCCGCATCCCGATGGCCCCATGCTTTCAGCGGATGGGGTGAACTGGCCTGCACTGCCAGACGCAGATTGTCGAGGACACTGTCGTCCCGAAAGATACTGGTGACCTGGAAACACCGCGACATGCCCGCGCGGACCCGTGCATGGGCTGACATGCGCGTCAGGTCCACCCCTGCGAGGCTGATGGATCCACCATCGACGGGAATATGCCCGGAGATGAGATTCACCAAAGTGCTCTTTCCCGCTCCATTGGGACCGATCAACGCATGGATCTCGCGTGGCAGGACATCCAGACTGACGTCATCGGTGGCGACCAGCTTTTGAAAGGATTTGCGCAGACCCACAACCCGAAGAAGAGAAGCCTGGTTCACGATGGAGGCGCCTGGTGGGAGGAGGAGTCGACGTTCGAGCGCCACGAGGCGATCAGGGCGCAAAGCCCGCGCGGCGCCGCCAGAACGATGATGATGAGCAGCACGCCCAAGGGCCAGTGCCAGTACTCGGTCCATTGCCGCAAGACTTCTTCAAGCACCATCCAGACGCAAACGCCCACGACCGCACCCCAGCGCCAGCCCAGCCCACCGAGCACAACGATGACGAGCATGTTGGCGGATTGCGACCAGTGCATGCTGGAGGGGCTCACGAAGCCGTTGTGCGTGACGAGCAGGGCGCCTGCGAGCCCCGCAACCGCGCCGGCAAGGACGAAAGTCAGGAAGCGGATCTTGAAGACGGGATAGCCCAGGGCGGTCATGCGTGTCTCGTTGTCACGCACCGCACACAACGCACGCCCGAAGCGCGAACGCAGGAAACAGGTGGTTCCTGCAAAGCAGGCGGTGACAAGAATCACGACCACCCCATAGAACGTCGCATCGTCCTTGATGTCGAGCCCGGCGCCCAATGACGGCAGGGTCGTCAGGCTGTGGCCGTCGTCGCCACCGTAGATCCGAAGCGAGCTTGCCAGGTAGTAGAGCATCTGGGCGAACGCCAGCGTGCTCATGATGAAATACACGCCCTTGGCGCGCAATGCAACGGATCCGATGGCGGCTGCAGCGAGTGCGGCGATCGCTGCGGACAGCGGCCATATGATCCAGGCCGACACAAGTCCTGCTTCCGTCAACGCAACGACTGCGTAGGCCCCGACGCCCATGAAGCCCGCGTGACCGAGTGCGAACATCCCGCCGTAGCCGACGAGCAGGTTCAGGCTTGTGGCAGCCAGCGCCATGATCATCACTCGACGAAGGAAGCTCAGGTAGTAGTCGAGGTCGAACGCCGCAGTCAGCATGGGCAGTACCAGCAGCAAGGCGACGAGCACCATCGGCAGGACATGGTCGCTCAGCCGGCGCGATGCAGGAGGCGCAAGACTCGGCGCCTCGAACCGAGGCGCGTTTTCGAGGGGGGCATCGAGGCTCATAGGTCGATCCTCTCAGCCACGGGCGGGGAACAGGCCACTGGGACGGTAGCAAAGGACCGCCGCCATCAGCACGTAGGTGAGCATGCTGGCCAGCGCCGGTGCCACGTCGGAGACCAGGGAGGGCTGCATGAACTGACGCAGGAAGGCCGGCGCGAAGGCGCGCCCGACGGTGTCGACCAGGCCGACGATCAACGCCGCGAGAAAGGCGCCTCGAATCGACCCGATCCCGCCGATCACGATGACGATGAGGGCCGGGATCATGATGGATTCGCCCATTCCGACCTGGACGGAAGTGATCGGCCCCATGAGCGCGCCAGCGAGCCCGGCAAGCGCTGCGCCGAGCGCAAAGACTGCGGCGAACACGGCGCTGACGCGGACACCCATCAGTTCAGCCATGCCCCGATTGGATGCGCCGGCCCGCACCAGCATCCCCAACCGGGTGTGATTCACAATGGCGTACAGGAAGAACGCGACGGCAAGGCCAGCGAGAAGTATCAGCACGCGGTAGGCGGGATAGGACCAGCCATCGACGATGTAGAGCGGACCGGTCAGCATGGGCGGCATCTCTGCGAGGATCGGCGCTGCGCCCCAAACGAGTTTCACGGCGTCATCGGCGATCAGGATGATCCCCAGGGTCGCCGTCACCTGAACGAGGTGGCTCTTCGCATAAAGCCGACGCATCAACGTGCACTCCAGCAGGGCAGCGAGTGCGACGGTCGCAACGACGGCGAACAAGACGGCGACGACGAAGGAGCCGGACGCTTGATGCGCGACCGCGCCGAAGTACGCGCCCAGCATGAACAGCGTCCCGTGGGCGAGGTTCATCGTGTCCATGACGCCGAACACGAGGGTCAAGCCCGCAGCCAGGAGAAACAGCATGAGGCCATAGCCGAGCCCATGGAGCAACTGCTCGATGATGACTGCTGCGGTCACGACATGTTCCCTTGGCTGCACTCGATTCGATCGGTGTCGCATGGCGTTCGACACCGACTGCAAGCCGGACAGGGAAGGCGTGTCTGGTCGCACTGGAACATGGGCGTATTCATCGTCAGGATGCGGTGAAGTCTATCGACGAGGCTCGCGCCCGCATATCCAGAATCGGCAGCCACAAAAACCGGCCTATCCGATTTCCGCGACGACGCAAGCGTCCGGCCGAGGGATCACAACGTGCCACCCGCCACCGCCTTCAGCGCACCGTTCACATCGGTGATGCCCGCGATGAGCCCCATGCTGGTCAACGCGCCTTCGTGCACCTGCGGCGCGCCTGCAGCACATGCGTCGGCCGCCACCAGGATCTCGTATCCACGATCCGCCGCGTCCCGCACCGTGTTTTCGACCACGGAGTGCGTTGCAACACCGGCAACGATCAAATGCGTGACGTCAAGCATGCGCAGGGTCTGATCGACAGAGGTGCCGACGAAGGCGCTGATGCGCGTGTGAGTCACCACGAACTCACGATGGCTTTGCTGCGGCGCCAGTGATTTCATGAACTCGGCGCCCCACTCTCCGTCCTTGACCGCACCGAGCTCGACGGTCTTGCGGAAGATCGGCGTGTTCCTGGGGCAGTCCGCATAGTCCGGGCGAAAGGCAATGCGAACATGGATGATCGGCAACTGCATCTTCCGGGCGCCTGCGAGCAACCGCTGCGCGGCGCCGATCACGCGGTCTCGCACCGGGTCGTTTTCTGCCAATCCGACACGGATGCGGCCATCGGGATGAAGCACTTCATTCTGGTAGTGCAATGCGAGAACGGCCGCGCGAGAGGTCATGAGATTCCTTCCTTCAAGAGAATGCCGGGCCTTGTACGCCGACGGCGTGCGAACCGGATCCCCTGGTCGCCCGGCCGCAGACGGGGCGCCCTGTCTTCGTTCTGCTGCACCCGGTCGGGAATCGCAAGTCTGCGCAGTGTCGCGTTGCCTGGCTATCCGAGATGCGCAATCTCGCCCGCCTTTCTGTCCGGTTTTGGAGGCTTCTCGAGAGATTCAGACGCCTCCTCGGCAAAGCCCGGGTGACCGCACCGGTTGAGGCATTGCCGTACGCCTCGCTGCGGCGTATCGTGTCTGGCTGAAGGAGCAGCCCATGCCTTCACGAACACACCTGGTACGCCAAGAAGCGCGCGGCATGCCGCCGATGCCGCTGAGTCCATCGAGCGACCCGGAGGCAATGACGCCGCCGCCGTCGGATGCCGAGTTGTGCGAACACGCCGTGCAAGCCATCTGGCGATGTCTGGATGCACATGATCTTCTGGACGAGCACGGACGAAACGACCTGGCAACGGTCCTCGAGCCGCTGACCGCCCTGGCCTTCGGGGACCGCCCGCGACGCTTGGTCAACATCCTCAGGTTGCCCAACCCGATCGATGCCTCCCAGTTGTACTGGCTCACCCGCCGGCTCATGACCCTGGTGCCCGAACTGCAAGCCGCGGCGATCGCATTCGCCAAGCCAGGCTGCCATCCGACTCCGCCCCTTGCCTGATGGCGTCTAGCCGCTGGGCGAGAATCAGGGAGGAGCCGAATATGCATCTTTCATCTAACGACCTTGGGCGGATCGCCGCCGTGACGCTCGGGCACTACGACCTGCACGCGGAAGAATTCTGGCAAGGCACGCGGGACCACGACGTCAGTCAGAACATCGCGGCGCTCCTGCAGTACATCGAGACGGATCCGCCGTTCAAGATCCTGGATTTCGGCTGCGGGCCCGGGCGCGACCTCATGACATTCCAGCGACTCGGCCACCACGCGACAGGACTGGAGGGGTCCGAGCGGCTCGCCGCGATGGCGCGGGCGTACAGCGGGTGCGAGGTCCTGCAGCAGGATTTCCTCCAGCTGAGTCTGCCGGCCGGCCACTTCGACGGCGTGTTCGCGAATGCGGCGCTGTTCCACGTCCCCGGTCAGGAATTGCCGCGCGTACTGGGCGACCTCCACGCGACGCTCAAGCCGGGCGGCGTGCTGTTCAGCTCGAACCCCCGTGGCGATGGCCAGGAGGGTTGGAACGGCGACCGCTACGGCGCCTTCCACGACCTGGACGCCTGGCGCCGATACATGTCGGCAGCCCGCTTCACCGAACTGGCACACTACTACCGACCGTCCGGCATGCCGCGCGAACAGCAGCCCTGGCTGGCGAGTGTGTGGCGCAAGCCGGCACCCTGAGCGCCGGGGCCCTCACTCACCCCGGTGTTTCTGCCGTCTTGCGCCCCTCCAGCTCGTCGATGACGTCGGCCACCGAGATCCGGCGCCCGAAGTAGCCCACGCTCTCTTCCAGTCCTTCGGCGCGGAGAAGGTCGCGAACCGGGGCATGCGCCGCAACCAACCGCATGCGGATGCCCGCTTCGGCGAGTTCCTGGTGCAGTTTGGCCAGCATCCTCGCCCCGGCCATGTCGACCTGGGGCGAGGTCGACAGGTCGCAGACCACCAGCTTCAGCGTGCCGGGGGCGGAGCGACGCATCTGGCGCACGGCCTCGCGCACGTGCTCGGCGTTGAAATAGAGCAGGGCCGCATCGACGCGGAAGGCGAGCACGCCCGGCACCGCCGTGTTGTCGGGGTTGCGCTCGATGTCGGAGAACTTCCGCGTGCCCGGTATGCGTCCGAGGGTGGCCACATGCGGGGACGCGACGCGGCGGATCAGCAGCACCAGCGACGCCAGCACCGCGACGATGACGCCATTGAGGATGCCCAGCAACAGCACCGCGACGAAGGCGATCATCGACACCGCGAACTCGTAGCGGCTGACCCGCCAGAGTCGCTTCATCTCGCCGATGTCCACCAGCCCCTTGACGGCCACCAGAACGATGGCAGCGAGGACGACGTTGGGCAGGTTCTTCAGCCCGTCGGTCAGGAACATCAGGCACAGGCCGATCGTCACCGAGGCGAACACCAGCGCCAGCGGTGTCTTGGCGCCGGCCTTGTCGTTGACCGACGATTGCGAGAGGCCGCCAGCCACCGGATAGGCCTGGAAAAAAGCCGCGCCGAGATTGGCCGCACCGAGCCCCAGGAATTCCTGGCGCGGATCGATCTCGTATTTGTGGGCTTCGGCCAGGGCGCGTGCGGCCGAGACGCTCTCCACGTAGGAAAGCAGCAGGCAGGCGAACGCGAGCGGAATCACGCCTTCCACGTCGCGCACCCGCAAGCCGGGCAGCTTGAAGTCCGGAAGCCCCTGGGGCAGCGCGCCGACCACCTTGAAGCCCAGGTCGCCCAGCGGAGTCACCGACAGCACGACGATGGAGGCCACCACCACGAACAACGCGGCCGGGCGGCCCGGCAAGTACTTCTCCGCCAGCAACAGCAGAATCAGCGCCACGAGGCCGAAGGCCAGCACGGCGAGGTTGGTCTCGGGGATCTGGCCGCCGAGTATGACGAGGCGCTCGAAGAAGGATTCACCGCCTCCCTTGACGCCGAACAGCTTGGGCAGCTGGGTCAGCGCGATGGTGCAGGCGGCGCCGGCCTTGAAGCCGAGCAGGATGGTCTCGCTGATGAAGTTGACCAGCGAACTCAAGCGCAGCAGCCATGCCAGCGCGCACATGGCCGCGATCAGCAATGCGGTCAGCGCCGCGATGCTGGCCCAGCGATCCGGATCGCCTTGCGCCATGCCGGCCACGGTCACGCCGACCAGCATCGAGATCGCGGAAGTGGGTCCGATCGCCAGTTGGCGCGACGTGCCGAACAGCGCGTAGAACAGGCCGCCGACCAGGTAGCAGTAGATGCCGTACTGCGGCGGCAGGCCGGCCAGCGTGGCATAGGCCAGCGACACCGGGATGCCGTAGGCGGCCAGGGTGACGCCGGCGATGGCGTCGTTGGCCAGCCACTTGGGCTGATAGGACGCCAGCCACTGCGCCGGCGGAAAGGCAGCGCGCCAGCCGCGCACCTGGGCGTCTTCCGCCCGCGCTGGCACAGGTTCTGCTGGTTGAGTCATGGTTGAACTCCGGCCCGGGTGGCCGCCGCGGCATCAGTACGGTGGATTGACCACCACGTATTGGGATCCCTGCGGCTGATACCACTGGCTGCCGCACTGCTGGTACACCATGCCGCTGTAGTTGACCGGGACACAGTTGGCCGGCACGGTATTCACCATCGAGCCCACCACGGCCGAAGTCACGGCCACCGCGGCGCCGACGGCCACCGCGCCGGCGACCGGATGGTAGTCATTGTCCCAGCCGCCGCCGCAGCAGTTGTTGTTGCCGGCGACATTGACGTTGACGTTCCGATTGGCGTTGACGTTCGTATTGCGGTTGGCGTTGACGTTGGCATTGCGGTTGCTGTTGACGTTGTTCGCGCTGGCACTTCGGACGTCATTGGTCCGCGTGTCGGCCCTGCTGTTGTTGACCTGCGCGGCCTGCCTGCCGCCGCCCGCAGCCGCAGCGCCGCCACCGCCACCGCCCCCAGCGCGGGCGCCTCCACCGCCTCCGCCGGCGCTCGCACGAGCCCCGCCCCCGCCACCGCCGCCACCACCGCCGCGGCCCCCGCCCCCACCGCCGCGATCGCCCGCGGCCTCGGCCACAGGGGTCCACGCAAAGCTGACCAAGACCAGGACGGCCAGGGGAGCCGCAAGCATCTTGCTGAATGATCCTTTCATGGTCGCGCTCCTCACCTGGCTTTCACCGGAACAATTTCGATTCGGGTCGCACCCTTGGGTGGTGTGAACCTGAACGTCGCCTCGTTGAAGGCCGGCTTCAGATTCCAGTCCATGAGGGTGATCGATTGCGGTCGCGCATCGTCGCTGCGGTTGGTGATCACGAGCTTGCGCGGCAAGGGCTTGTTGCCCGCCGTGATCCAGATCTGCCAATCGAAATCCCCCTGTCGAAAGGCGTAGTGGTCGCAGAGACTGTCCCCGATGAAGTCCTGCCCGGCATTCATCGCCGATTCGATCTTGTCGACCGGCGCTGCCGGGGTGCCCCAGGTGAACAGGTCGGACATCGGGATCTCGACGCCGTAGCGCTCTTCCAGCTTGCCGACGAGCACGCTGTTGGGCTCCGAGAACTCGACGGTCGAGTAGTACTTCTGCGCAGGGATGTACAGCGCAACCGTCTTGCCGTCATAGAAGATCTCGCGCTCCGAGCGAACACTCCACATCCGGGCGCGCAGCTTGTTGGGACGCTCTGCATCGACCGTGGCCGAGGCCGTGTGCATCAGCTTCTGGCCGTCGCTCAGGACGCGCTCGCCCGTCAGCGTGGTCGAGGCCCGGAACCGGTCCAGCGTCTGCAAGTAGGCGCCCATGTCCTTGAGGGCCTGAATCGAAGCCGGATCGACGGGATTGGCGGCGGGCGGCGGGGCCGCGCCCGCGGGGGCTGTTTGCGCGTCGACGACCGGTGCCGCCAGAGACAAGGCCAGAATGGCCGATGCAAGTCTTCCGAGTTTCATCTGCGCTCCTTTGCAGCTGCGCGTCCAGCATGCGCGAGCGGGTCGGATCGCAAATTGACAAATATCAATCGCCATGCCAAATGCCGAAGTTCGGCCGCGGCCGAGCGGCCTCGTCGCGGCCAGGCGCGAACGCACGGTATCCGGTTCTATCCCAGGCAACGGCGCGGATCGTCCCGCCGTCAACGCCGCGCCGCGGTCTACGGCGCCGCAGCCGCCAGCAGTCTCGCGGTGCGCTCGGCACCCGCCTCGTTCCCGGCGGCGAGGGCCACGTCGCGCGCCCGGGTCCAGTAGTCCCGGGCGAGTTCCGGCTTGTCCTGCGACGCCTGACCCAGGAGCAGCAAGTCCTGGTAGATCTTCTCGCTCGCTCCCGCCGCCTTGTCCATCTTCAAGGCTTCTTCGAGCAGCGGCACCGCGGCGGCCGGTGTCTTCATCGCGAGATAGGCACTGCCCTGCAGGCGCAGCGCATTGGCCTTCTCCAGCGCATCGTCCTTGGCCAGCGCGCGCTGGGCCTGCTGCGCCAGCCGCAATCCCTCCTCGGCGTTTCCGGCGCTCAGCGCCAGATAGGCCTTCAGGTTGAGGATCTTGCCCCTGACACTGCAGCCGCTGCCGCAGAGCGTGGCGGCCTGATCGAGCGATTGCCCGGCGCTCGCGCGATCGCTCGCCTGCACCGCCATGGCGCGACGCAATGCGGCCTCGGCACGGCGCTCGGCGCTGAACGCGAGGCGGCGCTCGTCCAGCACCAGGTCGAGCTGCTTCAGCGCCTCGTCCTGGCGCCCCATGCGCAGGTAGACCATCGAGAGGTTGAGCCGCGTGGCGGCGATGGCGTCATCGTCCTCGATCGACTGTTCGACCACCAGTGCCTGCTGGAAGAAGGCCAGCGCACGCGGCAGGTTCCCCGCCTTGTAGCGATCGATGCCCTGGGTGCTGTAGCCCTGGGCCTGGATCTCGGACGCCGAGCGCACGGGCGGCGTCGAGCAAGCGCCGAGCAGGCACAGGGCCAGGGCACACAGCCCGCAGGCGTTCCGTCTCACTGCGCGGCTCGTCATTGGGAACCTCCGCGCAGCAGCGCTTCGGTACTCGCCTTGGGAGCGGCCCGGCGGCTCATTGGGAACCTCCGCGCAGCAGCGCTTCGGTATTCGCCTTGGGGGCGGCCCGGCGGCTCATTGCACCTCCCCCGGAAGCGGCAGCCCGCCGATGCTGTCGATCGGCAGCGACTGTGGCGTGGTCGGCGTGCCGGTCAGCAGGCTGATCGGCCAGGTCTGGCGCGCATTGCTCACCATCTGGTTGGTCTGCGTCGCCGCGGCCTGGACCTGGTCGAGCACGGCGGGCAATCGCTCCGACGCCTGGGCCGCCATCGCCTGCAGCTCGGCACTGGCCTTCTGCGAGGTGGCCGCGGCCTGCTGCACCTTCTCGATCACTTCGGGGGCGGCCTGCGCCACGACGTCGATGGTCTGGCCGGCCCTCTGCAGCGTGGACACGGCACCGGTCTCTATGGTCTGCACGGCCTGCTGCGTCTTGTCGAGCACGTCGCTGGTCCTCTCGGCGATCGCGGGCATTTTCGAGACGACATCGCGGCCCGCCTGCAGCGTCTGCTGGAAGGCGCCGTCCGGGTCGGTCAGGCTTTCGGTCAGCTTGCGCGCGTCGGCGATCACCGGCATCAGCGCGGTCTGCATCTCCTGCGCGATCAGGCCGCCGTCCCCGCCGCGCTCGAACGCCAGCACCTCGCCGGACGCCACCGGCTGCCCACCGGCCCGCGGCGGCACCAGGTCGATCGCGGGCTTGCCGATCGGGCTCTCCTGCACCAGGCGGGCCCGCGTGCCCTTCGGAATCTGCGCCATGTGGTCGCGGCCAATGCCGAGTTCGAGCCGTGCGCCCGATGCGCCGGCCGGCGACAGCGAGATGGCGCGCACGTTGCCGACCACCACGCCACGGGTGGTCACCGGCATGCCCTGGGCCATGCCGGCGGCGTCGGGCAGGTCGACGAAGAGCCTGTCCTGGCGCTGGAACAAGCCCTGCTGGTAGGCGATCCAGGCCAGCAACGCGGCGATGACCAGGACGAGGACCACCACCACCGCGGGGGCAGTCCGGGGCCTTGTGTCGGATTTGAGCATCGGTATCCTCCGGTGAAAGAGAGCGCCAGATTCCTGAACCTCGCGAGTATCTCCGGGATGGGGGTCCAGGGTGTGCGCGTTCCCGAACGCGGCCGACACTCACTTCGCCACCCGGAAGAAGGTCAGAGGTCCTAAATGCACGTATCACTACCGGCAGCGTGGGAAGTCGGCAAATTCATAGGCGCGCGAAAGTAAATTCCTTCAAGCCGACGCGCCGTTCAGCCCCGGACGCTCGCGCTGCGAGGCATGCCAGACCAGGTAGCGCGCCTCCGCGACCTCGATGGCCTTGAACAGCAGCACCCCCAGGATGCACAGCAGGATCAGCGCGACAAACACCGTGGACGTATCGAAGCTCCCCTGTGCCACCAGAATCACATGGCCAAGCCCCGCCTCGCCGGCGACGAACTCGCCGACGATGGTGCCGACCAGTGCGAAGGACACGCCGACCTTCATGCCCGCGAAGATGCTCGGCAGCGCATTTGGAAATCGGATCTTCCACAGCATCTTGGCGCGCGAGGCATGGTTGACGCGCGCCATGTCGAGCATGTCGGGATCGGTCGAGCGCAGGCCGAGCACGGTGTCGATCAGGATCGGGAAGATCGCGATCAGCATCGCGATCGCGACCTTCGGCATGGCGCCCGTGCCCATCCAGATCACGAACAGCGGTGCCAGCGCGACCTTGGGCACCGCGTTCAGCGCGACCAGCAGCGAGTAGAGTGTGCGGTCCAGGAACTTCGAATACACGATGCCGATCGCCGCAGCCACGCCGAGCAGCAGCGCGAGCGCGAAGCCATAGAGCGTGGTGCGCAGCGTATCGAGGCTTTCGAGCAGCAGATAGCCCGGCTGGGCGAAGAACTGCGCGATGATCTTGGACGGCGCCGGCAGCAGGAAGTCGCGAATGCCCAGCGTTCGCACGCAGGCCTCCCAGATCACGAGCAGCACCAGCAGCGTGAACATCGCCTGCCGGCTTCGCTCGGTTCGGGCCCAGATGTATTTCATGGTATCAGCCCTTGAAGATGCCGATGTCTCGGAAGGTGTCTCGGATGCGGGCGACGTAGGCGGCGAACTCCGCCGTCTCGCGGATGTCGAGCCCGCGCGGTCGCTCGAGTTCGATCGGGATCACGTCGGCGATGCGGCCGGGCCCACGCGCCATCATTACCACGCGGCCGCCGAGGTAGACCGCCTCGGTGATCGAATGAGTGATGAAGACCACGGTCTTGCCCGTGGCCAGCCAGGTCCGCTGCAGCTCGGCATTGAGCTCGTCGCGGGTGAACGGATCGAGCGCACCGAAGGGTTCATCCATCAGTAGCAGCTGCGGGTCGAGCAGCATGGCGCGGCAGATCGACACGCGCTGGCGCATGCCGCCGGAGAGCTCGCGCGGGTAGCGGTCGAGGAAGGCCGACAGCCCGAACAGGCCGAGCAACTCGCGCGCCCGAGGCTCGTGCTGGCGCCGATCGAGATCATGGAACTCGGCTGCCACCAGCACGTTGTCGAGGATGTTGCGCCACTCGAGCAGCAGGTCGCGCTGGAACACCACGCCCATGTCGTCTGGCGGCGCATCGATGTCCCTGCCGCGCAGTGCGAGCTTGCCGCTGGTGATCGGCTCGAGCCCGGCCATGCAGCGCATCAGCGTGCTCTTGCCGCAGCCGCTCGGGCCGACGATGCTGACGAACTCGCCTTCCTCGATGTGCAGGTCGATGTCCTGCAGCGCATGGATCGGCTTGCGCTCCGAGCGGTAGATCTTGTTCAGCCGCTCGATCTCAAGGAAGCTGGACACGGGGGTGTTCCTCGCGGGAGCGGGTTCAGACGGCCAGGAGCGCATTGGTGTAGTAATCCGAGGGTTTGTGGCCGGGCTTGATCTGGCCGGTCTGCTCCATCGACTTGATCGCCGCGGCCCAATCGGCGTCGGTCTGCAATCCGAACGGCAGGTTCTTGGCGGTCGGACTCTCGAAGAACGGGCGATAGGCGGCGATCTGCCCGCGCAGCACGTCGGCATCAAGCTTGGCATTCGGCCGCTGGGCGATGATCGCGGCCACCGCCTCGTCGACGTGGCCATCGTGGATGTACTGCCAGGCCTTGACCTGCACCTGGACGAACTTCGCGATCGCCTCGCGCTTGCTCTCGAGGGTCTTCGGCGTCAGCGCCAGTCCGTAGCTCGGGAAGCTGATGCCGCTGTCACCGAGGAGCAGCGCCGATGCCTTGCGCGTCTTCAGCACCATCGGCTGGCCGAACGGCGCCTGCGACATGAAGCCGTCGCTGTTGCCCGATGCATAGGTCGAGATCATCGCGCTCGGCGCGACCATCACCAGCTCGATGCTGCTCTTCGTCATGCCGTTGGCCTTGAGGAAGGGCTCGATGAAAGGCGCCCACGGGCTGGTCGTGAAGCAGACGATCTTCTTGCCGGCGAGATCCTTGGGCGTCTTGATGCCCAGCGACTGGTCCATCAGCACCGCCAGGTCGCCGGTGCGCGCGAAACCCGCCACCGAGATCAGGTCGAGCCCGTTCTCCTTCGCGACCGCCATCGTGCCGAGTGCGACCTGGCCGATGTCGGCCTGGCCTGCCGACAGCAGTTGCAGGGTCGAGATGGTGCCAGTGCCGTCCTGCACTTCGACGTCCAGGCCCTGCGCCTTGAACAGGCCTTTCTGCAGCGCCAGGTGCATCGCACCATGCATGCCCCAGGGCGAAAAATCCAGCCTCACGCGCAGTTTCTCCGCGCCTTGCGCACGCGCTGGCGCGCCGCCCAGGGAAAGGACGGGCAGGGCAATCATTGCCGCCAGCCCGGTGCTCAGTGTCCGTCGCTTCATTGCATTCTCCGGTTGCAGGTTGTGGGTGGAATCCGTTCAGGAAGGGGTGCTGGCCACGCGCTCGGCGCGCAGCGCCCGCGTCGCGGCGGGGTCGGCCTTGCCGGTATGCGGATCGACGATCGCCAGGTAGTGCTGCCGCACGAACGCCGCGCTCAGCTTGCGATTCCAGACGTCTTTCTCGATCTCGGCCAGCGGGCGTAGCAAGGGATTGCCGAATCCGCCGCCGCCCGGCTGGATGTGCGTCACCTTGTCGTTTCGTGCAATCTGCATGCCGACCTTGCTCGGCAGCGCCTCGTCGACGTCGCCGCGCGTGAGGATGTTCGATGCCGCGGCTGCCGCGCCACCGCCATCGAGGCCGTAGGGCTGAAACTTCATTCGGTCGGCGCGCAATTGCAGCAGCACGTCGTCGGCCAGCACGCGGTAGCTGCGCTGGATGCCGAGGCCGCCGCGGTAGCGGCCGGCACCGCACGAATCGGGCTGCAGCTCATAAGACTCGACTCGCACCGGATGCTGCGCTTCCAGCGTTTCGATCGGCGTGTTGGACAGGTTCTGCGAGGCGTTGGTGATGGCCTCGACGCCATCGGCATGCGGCCGCGCGCCCCAGGCACCGCAGATCATGTCGACGATGATGTAGGGTTGGCCATCGTCCCGCTTTCCCGACAGGCAGACCACCGTGTTGCCGCCCTCGCCCGCCGCCGGGATGCGGTCGGGAACCACCTGGGCCAGCGCACCGAGCATGGTGTCGAACACCCGGTAGCCGGTGAGCGCACGGGCCGCGACGGCCGCCGGCTCGACCGGATTCAGCACCGTCCCTTCGGGTACGTGGATCTCGACGCAGCGGAATACGCCGGCGTTGTTCGGCACGTCGCCCTTGAGCGCGCAGCGCACGCTCAGGTAGGTGCACGAGTTGGTGTACGAGCGGGTCGAGTTGATGGCCGCGCGAACCTGCGGCGACGAGCCGGTGTAGTCGACGCTGACGTGGTCCTCATGCACCGTCAGCGCGACCCGGATCGGGATCGGCTCCGGCGACAGGCCGTCGTCGTCGATGAAGTCCTCGAAGGTGAAGGTGCCCTTGGGCCAGGTCCGTATCTCGGCACGGGTCAGGCGCTCGGCGTAGTCGAGCAGCTCGGCGAAATAGGTGCGTGCGCCCTCGCGGCCATAGCGGTCGAGCAGGCTGGTGAGCTCGCGCACGCCGACCTGGCAGGCGGCGTACTGCGCGCGCAGGTCGCCGAGCACCCGGTCCGGCACCCGCACGTTCTGCGCGATCACGCGCTCCATGATGTCGTTGACCTTGCCGCCGTCGTAGAACTTGACCACCGGGATGCGCAGCCCTTCCTGGTAGATCTCGGTCGAGTCGCTGGCGTTGGAGCCCGGAACGCGGCCGCCGACGTCGGTGTGGTGGCAGATCACGACGCAGAAGCCTTCGAGTTCGCCCTGGTAGAAGAACGGCACGAACATGAAAATGTCGGGCAGGTGCATGCCGCCCTGGTACGGGTCGTTGACGATGATCGCGTCGCCGGGCGCCAGGTCGTTGCCGTAGCGCGCCTTGACGGCCTCCATCGCCTCGGGGATCGCGCCCAGGTGCAGCGCGATGGTCTTGGCCTGCGCGATCATCCGCCCCTGGCGGTCGCAGATCGCGGCCGAGTAGTCCATCACGTCCTTGACGATCTCCGAGCGCGCGGTGCGCAACACGGTGTAGGCGACCTCGTCGACGATCGAGTCCATCGCGTTCTTGATCACGGCGAAGGTGATCGGGTCGATCTGGATGGTCATTGCGCTTGCTCCTGGAGGTCGATGATGATGTTGCCGATCGCGTCCGATCGCACGCTGCAGTGCGGCGGAACCACGATGGTGGTGTCGTAGGACTCGATCACCATCGGCCCCTGCTCGGCCGACTGGCCGATCCTCGCACGCGGCACGATGCGCGTCATGACGGGCGCTTCGCCGGCCGCGAAACTCACCAGCCGGGTGCCGCTCTCGCCCTGTAGCGCGGTCGCGTCGACCTGGCAGCTGGCGAAGTCGAGGCGGTGCTTGCTCCGGCCGCGCGCCGAAACCCGCAGGTTGACCAGCTCCAGCGGCTCGTCACTGCTGTAGCCGAAGGTCTGCTGGTACATCGCCTGGAAATCGCGCGTGAGTTGCGCGACCACGTCGGCGTCGAGGCGCGCCGACGCCAGCGGTATCGTGAGCTCGGAGCTCTGGCCCAGGTAGCGCAGGTCGACGGCCAGCACGGCGCTCGCGTCTTCCGGCGGATAGCCTTCCGATGCCAGCACCGTGTAGCCCTTGTCGGACAGCGCATTCGCGATCGCGCCTATGGCGGCCGGCTCGCAGTCCGCGAGCGGCCGCAGTACGGCCTTGACGAAGTTGTGCTCGGCATCGGCCGACAGCATGCCGGCCGAGCAGAACACGCCGGCCATGATCGGCGCGATCACCCGCTTGATGCCGAGCAGCCGGGCCACGGCGACCGCATGCAGCGGACCGCCGCCACCGAAGGCGATCATCGACATCTCGCGCGGATCGCGGCCGCGTTCCACCGTGACGGCGCGGATCGCACGCGCCATGTTGACGTTGGCGACGTGGCGCACGCCATGCGCAGCAGCCAGCAGGTTGAGCCCGAGCGGTCGGCCAACGTCGTGTTCGATCGCCGTCTTCGACAGTTCGGGCGACACTTTGAGGCTACCGCCCGCCAGCGCCTTGGGATTCAGGTAGCCGAGCACCATGTTGGCGTCGGTCACCGTCGGATGCGGATTGCCGTTGCCGTAGCAGGCCGGGCCCGGGTGCGCGCCGGCCGATTCCGGGCCGACGCACAGCAGGCCGCCGGCATCGATCCAGGCGATCGAGCCGCCGCCGGCGCCGACTTCGGCGATGTCGATCGCCGGCACCTTGAGTACGTAGCCGCCGCCCTTGACGAAGCGGCTCGGCGCACTGATGCCGTCGCGGAACTCGTACTCGTTGGTCAGCGAGGGCTGGCCGTTCGCGATGATCGAAGCCTTGGCGGTGGTGCCGCCCATGTCGAACACGATCAGGTCGGCGTCGCCGCCGAGCGCGCCGATCTCGACCGCACCGGCCACGCCGCCCGCCGGTCCCGAGGCGACCGCGAAGACCGGCTTGTCGCTGGCCGAGGCGATGCCCATCATGCCGCCGTTCGACGCCATCACCTGCAGCGAGGCAGTGATGCCCATGCGCGTGAGGTCGTCGCGCAGCCGGGCCAGATAGGTGCGCATGGCCGGCAGGATGTAGGCGTTGACCACCGTCGTGCTGGTGCGCTCGTACTCCTTGATCTCCGGCAGCACTTCGCAGGAGACGCTCAGCAACAGCTGCGGAAAGTGCTGCTGCAGCAGCGCCTTGGCCGCCAGCTCGTGCGCCGGATTGATATAGCTGTTGAGGAAGCAGATCGCGAGCGAGGTCACGCCCTCGTCGGCCAGCTGCCGCGTCTCGTCGAGCAGTTGCGCCGTGTCGAGCGCCGTGACGACGCGGCCCTGCGCATCGATGCGCTCGCGGATGCCGCGGCGCCAGCGCCGGGTGGACAGGGGTTCGGGCTTGGACCAGCCGAGGTCGAACATCGTGGGCGTGCGGATGCGGCCGATCTCGAGCACGTCGCGAAAGCCCTCGGTGGTCAGCACGCCGGTCGGCGCACCGACCTTCTGCAGGATCGTGTTCGAGGCCGTGGTGGTGCCGTGCACGATCTCGGTGATGTCGCCGGGCGCCACGCCGGCCTGATCGATCAGCGCGCCCAGGCCGTTGACGATCGCCAGGCCGAGGTTCTCCGGCGTGGTCGACGTCTTGTTCACGAACAGCCTGCCGTCGGGCAGGGCCAGGACGATGTCCGTGAAGGTGCCTCCAATGTCGCACCCGACGCGGACGCCTCGAGAGGCGCTCTTGGTCAAGTTCATCCGCTACTCCGTTTCACATGCCTCGCGGCTGGTTGATAATCCGACTCTCCGATAAACTAACTAACTAGCTAGTCCAATATGAAGCGAAATATAGGAGACGTGATGGCCGCCTGTCAACGCGAACTTTCATCAGTTTCGGCAAGAGGTTCGGGATGGGCCCGCTAAACTCGCGCGGCCGGGTTGGGCCCAGCCCGCAGGAGACCGGTGAATCCATGACAGAAACCAAGGCCGCCACGGCCAAGCGCCGGCCACGCAATGCGCAGGCCACGCGCGAGCGCATCGTCAAGATCGCGAGCAAGGAGTTCGCCGCGCACGGCTACGACGGCGCGCGGGTCGATGCCATCGTCGCGCGCTGCAAGATCAGCAAGAACCTGGTCTATCACTACTTCGCGAGCAAGGAAGCCCTGTTCATCGAAGTGATGGAGCATGCCTACGGCGCCATGCGCGAGCGGCAGAATGAGCTCGCGCTGACCGGCGACAACCCGGTCGAGGACATGCGCGAACTGGTGATGAAGACCATCCAGCACTTCATCGATCAGCCTGATTTCCTGCAGTTGCTGTCGACCGAGAACCTGCACAAGGCGGCGCACATCCGCAAGTCCAAGCAGATCGCGGCGATGTTCAATCCGCTGCGCACGGCCCTGGCCAACGTGCTCGAGAAGGGCAAGGAACAGGGTGTGTTCCGGCTGGATGCGGACTGGGTCGATCTCTACGTGTCGATCTCGGGGCTGGGCTCGTACTTCATCACCAACCGCTACACGCTGTCGTATGTGCTCGGCGTCGACCTGGGGGCGCCGGACCGCGTGCAGGCACGGCTACACCATGCGGCCGACATGGTCATCAGCTACCTGTGCGACAAGCGGGGGCTTCCGGCGCCCCCTTCAATCGCTTGCTGAATCCGCGCAACGGTCATCTGAGTTCTCCTTGGCGTCGACGACCCGGCACTTTACGCGGCACTTCGCTTCCTGAAGAATGTGCCGGCGGGTCGCATCGGCACCTCGCCGGGTCCCCTTCTTCACGAAAGGTACCGAAAATGACGACGGAGTTCTTTCGAGAGAGCAATGCGGGTACACGAACGCTGCCGCGCTCGCTGGCGACGAAGGCCGGCGGCTTCGTCTTTGTGTCCGGACAGGTGGCCAGGGACGAAAACGGCAACGTCGTCGCAGGCGGGATCGAGGCTCACACGCGCCAGACGATGAAGAACGTCGCTCATGCACTTTCATTGGCCGGTTGCACGCTCGAGGACGTGGTGAAGACCACGGTCTGGCTCGATGACGCACGCGACTTCGATGAATTCAATCGCATCTACAGCGAGTTCTTCCCTGGAGACAAGCCGGCACGCTCGACAATTCAGGCGACAAACATGGTCGCCACCAAGATCGAGATCGAGGTCATTGCCTACAGGCCGTGAGGCCGATGCCGATCTCTTCTTTCGGCAGCGCCTTGTCCGCCTCCAGCGGGCATTTCGAGCTGGCGCGTCAAGCGCGACGCGCGGGCGGCGTTGTCCCCGGACCCGGTGGACAGACTTGTGGACAACCGCATGCGCAACGCAGGGGATTGACTCCAGACGGGCCTTCCGACGCGATGCCTCAAAAACAGGCAGCGCGCTGATGGAACCCAGGGCGCCCAAAGCCGCCCGCTATCCGAGGATGCTCTCCAGGTCGGCCTCGTCGCTTCCCGCGTCGAGCCGGAGGCTTTGCTGAATGTGGTCCAGATGGTGGAGCATGAGGGTTTCGGCCCGCCGCGCGTCGTTGCGCTTGATCGCGTCGACGATCTCTTCGTGCTCGTCGGCGCGGCAACTGGTCGCGGTGGGCGCGTCGTACAGCGAGATGATCAGGCAGGTCAGCGTCGACAGCTCGCGCATCGTGCGCGCGAGCGCCGAGTTGCCGGCCAGTTCGGCCAGCAGCAGGTGGAATTCGCCCGACAGGCGCACCACGGCGCGCGCATCGTTGCGCTGGCGCGCGTCGGCCTCGAGTTCGAGATGCCGGCGCAGGCGCTGCATCTTGAAGTCGTCCATCGTGCCGATCAGCCGGCGCAGCACGCCGGGCTCGATCAGGCGGCGCGCCTCGAAGACGTCCTGTGCCTGCTCGATGGTCGGCTTGGCGACATGGGCGCCGCGCTGCGGCACCAGCTCGACGATCTGCTCATGGGCCAGGCGGGCCAGCACCTCGCGCACCTTGGCGCGGCTGGTGCCGAAGATGGTTGCCAGCCGGTCTTCGCCGAGCTTGGTGCCCGGCGCCAGGCGGTGTTCGAGAATCGCCGTGGAGATCTTCTCGGCGATGGCTTCGACGCTCTGCTCGCGGCCGGTTGCGCTCGTGTCCTTGGGAGAAATCATTTTCTTTGGCATGCGTTGCGATCTTAGCGACGGATTCAGGCGTCGGAACGCCGTCAGGTCGCCGAAGGCCTCATCTCTGCGCGCGGTCCCGTGCGAGCAGCCTTGCAATGCCCTCGGGCAGTCCGTGGTTCGGCTTGATCGGCGGCGGCGCGAAACTGCCCTGGCGCGCGGGCAGCGTGCCCAGTGACACCAGCGTCTGCGCGTGGCAGACGGCGCTCGACACGCCATCGACCACGGGCACCGGAATGCGGTCCCGGATCGATCGCGCCAGGCCCGCCAGCGGTGCGCCGGCGATGATGATCACGTCGGCGCCGTCGTCCTGCACGGCCGACAGGCACAGCGCTTCCAGGCGCGCCGTGTGGTCTTCCTGGACGCGCCCAATGTCCTTCAGCGGGTTGTCCAGGTTGCGGATGCTTGCCAGGCGCTCGCTCAGGCCGTTGGCCTGGACGCATTCGCGGTACCAGGCGGTGATCCGGTGCGAGATCGCGACGATCGAGAAACGCTTGCCGAGCAGGCAGGCGCTCATCAGCGCGGCCTCGGTCAGCCCGACCACGGGGATGTCGAGCACTTCGCGCAGCCCGTCGATGCCCGGATCGCCGAAGGCGGCGACGACGATGGCGTCATGCCGGTCGCAGTGTTCGGCGGCGAGCGTGGCTGTGGCGTAGGCGCCGATCAGCGATTCGAAGCGCGTCTCGATGTACGCGACGCCGAACGGCGCCGTGAGCACGCGGATCTGCGTGCCCGGCGCGGCCGCGCGGCGCGCCTCCGCCTCGATCAGGTCGGAAACGCTCTGGGAGGTGTTGGGGTTGATCAGCAGCAGGTTCATGGCGGGCCTCGGTTCTGCGTGGCGCTATCGGAGGGGGCGAGCCGGCAGCAGGCTCGGCCGGCCGCGCTTCAGAAACTGTCCGCGGCCGGCGCGCGGATGGAAGGTGTCGCCGTCCCACACCACCTCGCCGCGCGCGATCGTCAGCGCCGGCCATGCCTTCACCTCGATGCCCTCGTAGGGCGTGTAGTCCACCGCGTGGTGAAGATCGGCATTGCGCACCTGGCGCGGCGTGGCGCCCCAGACCACGAGGTCGGCATCGGCGCCGATGGCGATGGTGCCCTTGCGCGGATGCAGGCCGTAGGCCTTGGCAGGGTTCGTCGACGTCAGTTCGACGAAGCGGTTGATGGTGATGCGACCGTCGAGCACGCCGTGCGAGAACAGCAGCGGCAACCGGGTCTCGATGCCCGGAATGCCGTTGGGAATGTGGCGGAACTCGACCTCCTTGCCGCCCGGCTTCTTGCCTTCCGGTGCGTCATAGCGGAACGGCGCATGGTCGGACGAGAAGATCGTGAACAGGCCGTCGGCCAGGCCGTTCCAGATGACCTGCTGGTTGTCCTTGTTGCGCGGCGGCGGACTGCACACGCAGCGGGCGCCGCCGTAGCTGTCGTCGATGCCGAGGTCCTCGGCGGTGAGAAACAGGTACTGCGGACAGGTCTCGGCAAACACGTGCAGGCCGTGCGAGCGCGCCCAGCGGATCTGTTCGACGGCCTCCTTGCCCGACACGTGGACGATCATGATCGGCACGTCGACGAGTTCCGACAGCGCGATGGCCCGGTGCGTGGCCTCGCGTTCGACCAGCATCGGCCGCGAATGCGCGTGAAACCGCGGCGCCGTCCGGCCGCTGGCCTCCAGCCGCTTGGTCAGCCACTCGATGCAGTCCGCGTTTTCGGCATGGATCATCGCCATGGCGTCGTGGCTTCGCGCGACATCCAGCACGTCCAGGATCTGGCCGTCGTTGAGCTTGAGATCGTCGTACGTCATGTAGATCTTGAACGACGTGTAGCCTTCGGCGATCAATTGCGGCAGCTCGTGCTTGAGCACCTCCTCGGTCGGGTCGCTGACGATCAGATGAAAGGCGTGGTCGACGTGCGCGCGGCCCTCCGCGCGCTCGTGGTAGTCGCGCACCGCGGCGCGCAGCGACTGGCCCTTCTGCTGCGCGGCGAACGGAATCACCGTGGTGGTGCCTCCGCAGGCGGCCGCACGGGTGCCGGTGTCGAAATCGTCGGCCATTCGCACCGGTGCCTCCATGGGCTGGTCGAGATGGCAATGGGCATCGACGCCGCCCGGCGTGACGAAGGCGCCGGCCGCATCGATCTCGCGGACGCCGGCGGGCAGGCCCATGCCGAGCTGCACGATGCGGCCGTCGACGATGCCGATGTCGGCATCGAAGGTGTCGCTGGCGGTGGCCACGCGCGCATTGCGCACGACCAGATCAAGACCCTTGGTGATCATGAAAACAGCCCTCCCCAACCCTTGACACTGCGCGTATCGACACCGATGAGCTTCAACGCCTTCCAGACCACGGTCGCCACCGAGTCGTAGATCGGGATGCCGAGCTCGCGCTCCAGCTCGTCCACCAGCGGCGCACCGTGCAGGTTGGTGCACATCACGGTGATGGCGTCGGGCTTGGCCTGCGCCACCTCGCGAATCATCGTGCGCAGCGTGTCGGGCGCGACCTCGGCGAACGAGAAGTTCACCGTGAGATCGAGGTGCCGTTCGGCCACGCACTCGACGTCGAGTTCAGCGTAGTTGGCGACGATGCGCCGCTGCACGTCTTCGACATAGGGCGACACGAGCCCCAGCGTGCGCGCGCCCTGTGCGGCCAGCAGGTCGTTGAGCGCCAGCACCGATGTGGTCGCGGGAATGCCGGTCGCTTCGGTGATGCGGGCGCACAGCGCGCGGTCGCGCTCGAAGCCGAGCCAGCTCGCGGAGGTGCCGCTCCAGCAGATCACGTCGACATTCGCATCGGCCAGCAGCTTCGCCGCGTCGAGGATCGTGCGCTCGTCGAACTGGCTCTGCGACTTGTCGCCCATCGAGATCTCGGTCACCCGGAACCGCGAGAAATGCGCCGTGACACCCGGCACGCCGGCGACCATGGCGCTGGTCAGCGGCTCGAGCGCCGTGTTGGAGGAAGGCGTCAACACGCCGATGCGTTTTTGCTGGGACATTTCGCGAACTTTGAAAGTGAACTAGACGGGCAGCTTCTTGCTGTAGTCGATCAGCAGCGTGGAGCAGACGAACAGGCCCGCACCGGCCGCCGCGAACAGCATCAGCGCCAGGAAGTAGGAGCCGGTCGCCTGCACGATCAGGCCGACCACGATCGGCACGCCGATGCCCGCGACGTTGCCGCCCAGGTTCATCGTGCCGCCGAGGAAGCCGACGTGCGCCCGGCGACCGAGGATCGAAGGCACGCACCAGAACAGGCCGCACCAGCGCAGGAAGAACAGCGTGATCGACAGCAGCACGACCACGACGACCGGGTTCGTGATCTGCGACACCATGTAGATCGCAATGGTGGCGATCACCGACGAGATGCCGAACAGCGTGCGCAGCACCCTGGTGGTCGAGGCGCCCGCGGCCATCCACTTGTCGGCCAGCCAGCCGCCGAACATTTCACCGACGAAGCCCGAGAAGAACATGATGAACACCGCGCCGCCCATCTGCTTGATGTCGAAGCCGTGCACCTTGGAGAGGTAGTTCGGCATCCAGGTGAGCAGGCCGTAGAAGAGCGCGTTGAAGCACATCCAGCCGAAGAACATGCCCCAGACCGAACGGAAGCGCAGGAAGTCGAGCAGGCGGCCGCTGGCGCCTTTCGGCTCGCTGGCGGCATCCTGCGCATGGCTCGCCTCGATGTACTTCGCCTCCGCCTCGTTGACGCCGGGATGTTCGCGCGGATGGTTGCGGATGTAGCTCCAGGCAAAGAAGCCGGCGACGACGGTGCCGACACCCGCGATGACGAAGGCCAGGCGCCATGAGCCGAGCATCGCGATGAGGCCCGAGATCAGGATCGCGCCCAGCGCGGCGCCCAGCGGCGCACCGCCGTCGAGCAGGGTCGCACCCCGGCCGCGCTCGTTCTGCGTCATCCAGATGCCGTTGAGCTTGCCGCCCGCGGGATAGATCGGCGCCTCCGCCGCACCCAGGCCCAGGCGCGTCAGCAGCAAGGGAACCCAGCCGGTGCAGAACGCGGCAATGGCCTGGAAGAAGCCCCAGCCGAGCGTCGCGCCGGCGATGACGATGCGCGGGCCGAAACGGTCCGCCAGCATGCCGCCCGGAATCTGCATGAGCGCATAGGTCCAGAAGAAGGAACTCAACAGCAGACCCTGCACGGCCGGCCCGATGTCGAACTCCTTGGCGATCAGCGGCATGGCCACGGACAGCGACGCCCGGTCGATGTAGTTGATCGAGATGAGGAACAACATCATCAGGAAGATCTTCCAACGCACCTTGGTGGGCTGGAGGGCGGTGTCGGGTGCTGCGGCGGTCGCTGTCGCGTCGGCCGTCATGGTGGGTTGCATCGGTTTGTCTCCTTGCTTGGCACGAGGTGCCAACCTGCAGGGAAGCACCCGGCACGCTGGCGAGCTTGCAGCCGCGATGCGGGCTGGTCTGGCCAGTGCACCTCCGAGGCTGTCCGGTGGAATTTAGATTCCGTCGACTTCAATGTCAACATCAATGTTGACAATGTCGTCGACGTTAGGTGAAAACACCTACCACTCCACCCGCCTCCAAGCCGGAATCAGCTCGCATTCGCCAGGGGCGTTGCCGCAAAGAACGCCATGGCCGCCAGCACGCCGCTGCCGGCCAGCGGAACGCCTGCCAGCTTGAAGCCCATCTCGACGCCCGTCAACGCAGCCATCAGGGTCAGGTCGTTGCAATCGCCCAGGTGCCCGATCCGGAACATGCGGCCCCTCAGCTTGCCCAGCCCGGCGCCGAGCGAGAGATCGAATCGCTCGTGGATCAGCTTGCGCAGCGCATCGGCATCGACCCCTTGCGGCGTGATGACGCCGGTCAGCACCGGCGAATGCACCCGCTCGTCCGCGCATTGCGTCGGCAGGCCCCAGGCACGCACCGCGGTCCGAACCCCCTCGCCCCATCGCTGGTGGCGTGCGAACACCACGGGCAGGCCCTGCTCGAGCAGCATGTCGAGCGCTTCGCTGAGACCGTAGAGCAGGTTCGTGCTGGGCGTGTAGGGCCAGTAGCCGCCCTTGTTCATCTCGACGATTTCATCCCAGGCCCAGAACGCCTTGGGCAAGCGGGCCGTCCGGCTGACTTCGATGGCCTTGGGCGACAGCGCGTTGAAGCTGATGCCCGGCGGCAGCATCAGCCCCTTCTGCGAGCCGCTGACCGTGACGTCGACACCCCACTCGTCGTGGCGGTAGTCGGCACTCGCGAGGCCGGAGATGGTGTCGACCATCAACAGGGCCGGATGGCCCGCCGCGTCGATCGCACGGCGCACCGCGGCGATGTCGGAGGTGACGCCCGTGGAGGTTTCGTTGTGCACCACGCACACGGCCTTGATGCGATGCGCGCTGTCCTTGCGCAGGCGCTCCTCGATCAGATCGGCCTGCACGCCATGGCGCCAGCTGCGCGGCAGACCGGTCTCGTCGGTGCCCGGCAATGCGAGGAACTCGGGCTCGAGGCCGAGCCGTTGCGCCATCTTCTGCCACAGCGTCGCGAAATGGCCGGTCTCGAACATCAGGACGCTGTCGCCGGGGCTCATCACGTTGACCAGCGCGGCCTCCCAGGCGCCGGTGCCCGACGCGGGGTAGACCACCACCGGATGCCGCGTCTGGAACACCTGCTGCAACCCGCCGATCACCTTCTTGCCGAGCGTGGCGAACTCGGGCCCGCGATGGTCGATGGTCGGCAGGCTGATGGCCCGGAGGATCCGGTCGGGCACCGGGCTGGGGCCGGGAATCTGCAGGAAATGGCGGCCGCTGGAATGGTTGTCGAGAGCGATCATTTGTGTCTCAGTCCTTGGGTCTGGTTCGAGGGTCTAGAACTGCACCGACGCGCGGCCGATGCCCGGAAAATCCACGGTGACGAGGTCGCCCTCGACCGCGCTCAGGATGCCCACCCAGGTGCCGCTGGTCACCACCGTGCCGGCCGCCATGCGGTCGCCATGGCGCGTGGCATGACGCAGCCACGCAGGCAGCACGTGGGCAGGGTCGCCGAGCGAGTGGGTGCCGCGCCGTTCGACCGGCGGCTGGCTGCCGATGCGCACCTCGCAGGCCTGTGCGCTCCAATCGCGCCCGGCAAACGGAATCCATTCGCCGAGCACCAGCGCACCGTGCGATTGCAGGTCCGCCAGCTTGCACAGCGCAGGGGCGTCGATGGCCTCCTGCCAGCGCGAGTCGACGACTTCGATCGAGACCGCCATCGCATCGACCAGGGCACGCGCGCTGTCGACATCCAGCGTCGATGCGAGCGCTTCATCGACCTCGCGTCCGAGCCGCAAGGCCACTTCGGCCTCGATGCCGCGCATGTGGAACGGCCAGTGGCCGGCGCGCGCCGGGCTCGTCCACACGCCGGCGGGCGGCAGCGGCGCGCAGGTCAGCTCGGCGTCGCGCGACGGGCCGCCGGCCTTCCAGTAGCGCGGCGGCGAGGTCGCGAACCAGCCGAGCTCGCCGGCCACCCGCTGCTGCACCGCGTAGGCATCGTCCGCGCTGCCCAGCGCATCGGCCAGGGGCGCGGCAAGGCGCAGGGTGTTGTCGCGACGCGCGCGCACCAATGCGTCGGCGACTGCATCGATCTTTGAAAGGGACATATGGATTTCCTGTTGTCGGCTTCGAAAGGAAGCTCAGAAGAACACGCTCAGCGGCGCGAGGCCCGCCACTTCCACCCGCACGGCCGTCCCTTGCGAGGCGAACAGCATGCCGGTGCACGAGCCGGTGGTGACGACCTGGCCGGCCTTGAGCCCGGCACCCCGCGCCGCGCAATGATTGGCCAGCCACACCAGCAGGCCGCCGACATCCGGCTGGGGGTGCTCGCCGACCGTGTGCGCGACGACCTGATCGTCGAAGCGCATCATGACCTCGACCTGCTTCAAATCGAACCAGGCGGGATCGAAAGGCTCGGGCTCGCCGAGCACCAGTCCGCCGTGGCACAGCAGATCGGCGAGGAGCGCGTCAGGGTCCGCATCGAGCCAGTCGGCCAGGCGGGTTTCCGCGATCTCGATCGCAGGCAATACCGACCCGATCGCCAGCGCAAGCTCGTTGCGCGTGTAGGGGCGCGCGCGCGGCGGCAGGTCGGACCCGAGGCGGAAGGCGACCCCGGCTTCGGCCCCGCGCAAGTGCCAGGCGGAGCCCTGGAGCACCGCTGCGCCGGGCACCAGCCCTTCGGCCGGCAGCGGTGCGCAGATCGGCTCCTGGCCGGGGCCGGCCGCGCCGACCTTCCAGCCGCCGATCGAACCGATCGCGACCAGCGTCGCGTCCTGGATCGCATAGGCCTCGCCGCGATTTCGCGGCTGCAGCAGCATCGACGGCACCCGTCGGCCATCGCGCCGCGCACGGCACAGTGCCTGCGCGGCAGCGTCCGGCGTGAGCTCGGCGACCACGGCGGCCGACATCGTCAGAGCTCGGGAAAGCGCTGCCATGGATCCGCCTGTTCGATCGAGCGGGCCAGCGCGAGCAGCGCGGCGTCCGCGCCCTCGCGGGCCACCAGCTGCATGCCGACCGGCAGGCCGTCCGCGAAGCCGCATGGCAGCGCAATGGCCGGCAGGCCGACGGCGTTGGCGAAACCCGCAAACACGGCATGGCCTCGCGGGCCGACCTCGCGTCCATCGATGCGCGTCGGGTGGGTCTCGTTCGCCGGCCAGGGCAGCGCGGCCGCCGCCGGCGTCAACAGGAAATCGTACTGGTCGAACAGGCGCGCCAGCGCGGCGCGCAGCCGTTCTGCCTCGAACAGCAGGTCGAACAGATCGGCCGCCGTGGCCTTGCGGCCGGCTTCGGCGTTCGCCTGCATCACCGGGCCGAACAGCGACGGATCGAAGGGCCGGCCCGACAGCTCCTGCGGATGCGCGACAAGCCACGCCAGGCCCACCTGGGCCAGCAGCGACCAGCGTTCGTTGACCGCTTCGACCATGCCGAAGTCCTGCGCCGTCGTGACCTCGTGCCCCAGCGCTGCGATTCTTTGCGCGGCCGCTCGTGTCAACGCTGCGATCTGCGGATCGACCGGGTGATCGCCGAAGCGCGGTATGAAGAGAATGCGCGCGCCCGGCGAACTCCCCTCCTCCATCGGGCCGCGCCCGATCACCTGCATCACCGCAGCCACGTCTGCCACGCTGCGGGCGATCGGTCCAGCCACTTCGAAGTCGAGAAAGATCGGCGGCAGCCCGCCGCCGCGCGGCACGCGTCCGCGAGAGGGCTTGAAGCCGACCAGGTTGGTGTGCGAGGCGGGCCTGCGAATCGACCCGCCGCCATCGGTGCCCAGCGCGATCGGGCATCCGCCGGCAGCCACCAGCGCCACCGCGCCACCCGACGAGCCGCCCGGCGTCAGCGCCGGGTTCCACGGGTTGCCGGTGGGGCCGAACACCGGATTGTTGGTGTAGCCCTGCATCGTGAACTCGGGCACATTGGTCTTGCCGAAGATCACGGCACCGCTTTCGCGCAGTCTTGCCACCGGAAGCTCGTCGCGCTCGGCGATGAGTCCGCCGAGGGCACGGCTGCCCCAGTGGGTCGGCAGGCCGAGCACCTGCAGGTTGTCCTTGATGGTGACGGGCACCCCGTCCAGCGCGCCGAGCGCCCGGCCTGCGCGCCAGCGCGCGGTGCTTTCCTCGGCGGCGTGCGCCGCGCCTTCGCCGTCGAGCGTGATGAGCGCATTCAGCCGTGGGTTGACCTCGGCGCTGCGCGACATGCAGGCCCGCAGCGCCTCGGTCGGCGTGAACGACGCATCGCGAAAGCCGGCCACGAGCTGCGCCGCAGTGAGCTGCCAGAGCGGTGTGTTCATCGCTTCCTCACATGTGCGCCGGCAACCAGGTCACCAGCTGCGGCACGGCCATCAGCAGCAGCGTGAACAGGATCATGATCAGCGCATAGGGCAAGGCACCGTAGATCGCATCCTCGATGCCGCCCTTGTCCGGACGGATGCCATGCACCACGAACAGGTTCATGCCCACCGGCGGCGTGATCAGGCCCAACTCGCACATCAGCACGATGAAGATGCCGAACCAGATCGGGTCGACACCGATCGCCGTCGCAATCGGGTAGGTGATCGGGATCGTCGCGACCTGCATCGACAGCACGTCCATGAACATGCCCAGGATCAGGTAGAACACGATCAGCGCGAGGATCAGGCCGGTGGCCGACAGGCCCAGGCCCGCGACCCACTTCGTCATCGCCTCGGCCACGCCGGTGAGGCTCACCGTCAGGTTGAGGATGAAGGCCGCCGCGACGATCAGCAGGATCATGCCGCTCACGCGTGCCGTCGAGACAAAGCAGTTTCGCAGCAGCTCCCAGTTCAGCTTGCCCGACTGCCACACGAAGGCAAGCGCCGCCATCACGCCGAGCGCCGCGCTCTCGGCCGCGGTGGCGATCCCGAAATAGAGGCTGCCCATCACGATGCCGAACACCACCATCGGCGGGATCAGATGCACCAGCACGCGCAGCCGCTGGTCGAGCGGCACCTTCGGCTCGCGCATCACCTTGCCGCTGGCCAGGCTCGACAGCGCGATCCAGACCATGAAGCACAGCGTGAGCAGGATGCCCGGGATGATGCCGGCGATGAACAGCTTGCCGATCGAGTTGTTGGTGAGCGACCCGTACACGATCATGTTCACGCTCGGCGGGATCAGGATGCCGAGCGTTCCGCCCGCGGCCAGGCTGCCGAGCGAGGCGCGCATCGGGTAGCCGCGCTTTTGCAGCGAGGGCAATGCCACCGTGCCGACTGTGGCCGCGGTGGCGACCGACGAGCCGGAAGTCGCGGCGAACAGCGCGCAGCTGCCGATGTTGGTGTGCAGCAGCCCACCCGGCAGGCGGCCGAGCCAGGCCGACAGCGCGATGTACATGCGGTCGGCAATGCCGGAGCGCAGCAGCAGCTCGCCGAGCAGGACGAACAGCGGCACGGAGGTCAGCAGGGCTTCGTTCTGAACGCCCCACACCACCGGTGCGATCGAGTCCATGAACGGAACGCCGTAGGCGGCGATGCCGCCGATGATCCCGACCGCCGCCATCGACACGGCGATCGGCATGCCGGCCAGCATCAGGGCGAGCATGGAGAGGAACGCGAATCCGATCAGTGCGATGTTCATGGTGCCTCTCCTTCGACAGCCTGGCGCACCTTGAGGTCGTCCAGTTCCTCCTTCAGCTCTTCCTTCGCGCTCTTCGGATGGAAGTCGCTGTTCAGCGTCGCGATGTCGCCGCGCAGCAGCAGCTGCGTCGCACGCAGCGCCAGGCCGCAGGCCACCAGCGCAAAGATCACGAGGCCTGCGTACCAGACGCCCTGCGGGATGATCAGCGGCGTGGCCCACGGTGTCTGCGCGGTGCTGCGGTAGGCCGTCGTGTCCTGGATCACCTTGAACGCCACCCAGGCGATGAACAAGGCGAGCACGGCCAGCGAGAGGATCGAGATCCAGTTCAGAAGCGCCTGCACGCGCAACGGGAACTTGTCGTGGAAGACGTCGACGCGGATGTGGTTGCGCCCCAGCAGGGCCAGGCTGAAGGCGATCGTCGACCCGACGGCCAACGCGTAGCCACCCAGCTCGTCGGCACCTTGCAGCGAGATGTTGAACACCTTTCGCAAAATGGTCTCGATGGTGACGATCACCGCCAGCCCCAGGAAGATGGCGCCGAACGCGGTGGCCAGCACCGTTTCCATGCGCGTCTTGAAGTCGACAGGCCCGGCAGGCGCCACCTTCCCGGTGGACGCCGCAATGGGCTGCCGCTCGCTCGTCATGGCGCGGCTGTTCACTTCAGCCCCAGCACCGGTGCGACCGTCGCCTGCCAGGTCTTCGAGCAGGTGGGGTTGGACCTGTCGCACACCTCGGCCCACACCGGCAGCGACACCTTGTTGACCGCGCTGCGCACCAGCTCGATGTCGGCCGGCGTGACCGGCACGTTGACGAGGTTGAACTTCTTGCCGGTCGTGCACGGGTCCTTGCCGGCATTGCAGTTCAGGGCGTCCTGGAACAGCTCTTCGGAGTACTTCCACACGTCGTCGGTCAAGGCGTCGAAGGCCTTGGTCAGCTTCACCTGCTGGTCGGGCGTCAGCGCTTTCCATGACTTCATGGTCATGCCGTAGCCGTTGAGCGCCATCTGGAAGCCGATCGCCATCTGGTGGGTCGTCACTTCAGGCCAACCCGCCGAGTTGGCCGAGCTCGGCCCGGTGATCGCGCAATCGACCACGCCGAGCGACAGCGACTGGTGCGTGTCGGCGAACGACACCGGCACCGGCGTGCCGCCCACCATCTCGATGAACTTGGCCAGGTTCTGGTCGTACACGCGCACCTTCATGCCCTTGATGTCGGCCAGCTTGGCGACCGGCTTCTTGCAGAAGAGGATCTGCGGGCCAAAGGGCCAGACGCCCAGCAGCTTGACGCCGAACTGCGCCTGCAGCCGCGCATCCGCCGTGTCGAAGTAGGCCTTGGCCACCTTGCGGCCGGTGGCGTAGTCGGGCGCCGCGCCCACCAGGTCGAGCCCCAGGATGGTCGGCTCGTCGCGGGAGTTCTGCGACACCCGCAGCGACACGATGTCGAACAGCCCGGCCTTCATGACGCGCAGTTGCTCGGTGTCCTTGATGCCCAGCGTATCGATGGGCTTGTAGTCGACGTCGATCGGCAGTCCGGTCCTGGCCGAGAAGTTCTCGAAGAACGGTTGCTCCTTGTTCTTCTGGATCAGCCCGGTGGCCAGCGGCTGGCCGACGGCTTTCAGCTTGATCCTGTCTTGCGCGTGGGCCGCGGGCAGGCCGAGCATCACGGCCAGGGCGACCGTCGCGATGGATTTGAGACGAGGGTGAAACAGCATGAAGACTCCTGGGGATGTGAGACGGGTTGGCGGGCGGCACTTGGGAAGAGATGAGCCATTGGATTCCGCCGCGGCGTGGCGCAGCAGACTATTCCGCTGCGCGGGAAGACGCGCAAAAACTCTTTGGGATCAATGACTTGGCGCTGCGCGCCGGTGGAAGACCCGCGCTGGGGCCCAGCCCCTAGACGCGGCCGCCGTAGGCGGATGTGATCTCGTCGGCGGCGGCGCGCACCGCGGCGCCAAGCTGCACGAAGTCGGTGCTCTTGATGCGCTGCGTGGGCCCTACGAGCGAGATCGCGCCGAAGGGCTGGCCATGCTCGTCGCGGATCGCGGCGGCGATGCATCGCAGGCCGACCGCGTTCTGCTCGTCATCGATCGCATGGCCCGCGCGGCGCACTTCGCCGAGCGTTTCATGCAGTCGCGAGGCGCGCGCGATCGTGTTGTTGGTGAGCTTCGGCAGGCCATAGGTGCGCAGGTACTGCAGCACGTCGTCCTCCGCCATCGCCGCCAGGATCGACTGCCCCATCGCGGTACCGTGCAGCGGCGCGCGAAACCCCGGCTTGCCGATGGCGCGCATCAGCTCACGGCTCTCGACCTGCGTCACGAAGACGATATCGCCGAGATCGGCAATGCCGAGATTGATGCTCTCGCCGGTGCTGTCGCGCAGCCGGCGCATCACCGGCAGCGCCAGGTGCGCGATGCGGCGGCGCCGCGCGAACGCGGCCCCCACGGAGAAGCAGCGCACGCCCACATACCAGAGGTTGGTCTCGCGGTCGAACTGGACGAACTGCCGCTGCTCGAGCGTCGTGAGCAGGCGGTGGGCCGTGGACGACGACAGCCCGCTGTGCGCCGCGATGTCGACCAGGCGATAGCCCTCGTCGTCCTCGGCGAGCAGTTCGAGCAGCTGCATCGCTCGCGTGAGCGACTGCACGGTGCTGTCGCTGTCGCGGTCGATGCGGGTGACCTTGGTGGTCTTGGCGGGCGGGGGAGGCGAGCTGGCGGTCATGGCGTGCCTTTTGCAAGTTGCGCGCCATCGGCCTCTGGCCGTCCGCAGCGCGATCTGGCCGTCGATGGTCCGTGACAACGAGAGCGTCAAACACAGTGTTTACACTGATGTCGACATTGTTCCGGGCGCACCCGGCCCGACGCATGCAGAAAGTCGCACCGCGATGGTGCAGATGGGGTTCCAGTCCATGGCAGGCCAGCGGGAATCTCGCTAGCCGTTCCAGCGCCGCAGCCCCAGATCCGAGGCCAGGCTCCGATAGCGCCCGATGCTGGCCTGGACGTATTCCTCCAGTGCGCGCCCCGTACGTGAGAACGCATGGAGCCGATGGCGCTCGCGCAAGGCCGGATAGCCCGGCGCCTCCATCGCTTCGCGAAAGGCATCGATCCATGCGCGCGCGGCCGGCTCGGGGGCGGCGGCGCTCATGTAGACGCCGCGGACGGTGGGCCAGACCAGGTCCACCTTCTGTTCGCGCGCGGTGGGGATGCCGGCGAGCTGCCCGTCGAGCGCCGTCTCCGACAGCACCGCCAGGATGCGCACCGCGGCACCGCCGGCGATGGCCTGCAGCGCTTCGGCGGCATCGCCGGGAAACAGGTCGACGTGCTTGCCCTGCAGCGCCCGCAACGCATCGCCGCCGCCTTCGAAGGAGACGAAGCGCATCGACCTGGGGTCGCGCCCCGCGGCCCTCAGCAGCAGCGCGGCCTTCACCCAGTCCTGGCTGCCGACCGTTCCGCCGGCGCCGAAGGCGAGGCGCGAAGGCTCCTGCCGCAGGGCCGCGACCACATCCTGCAGCGACTGGTAGGGCGAGTCGCGGTGCACCGCGACCACGCCGTAGTCCGTGCCGAGGGCGGCGATCCAGCGCGCGACATTCGGCGAGTGCGGGCCGAAGCGGCCTTGCGCGATATTGAGCAGGGTGCCGCTGGAGAACGCCACGAGCAGCGAAGGCCCGCCCATCTGGCCGGTGGCGATGCGGTCGAAGGCCACCGCGCCGATGCCGCCGGGCATGAAGCGCTGCGCCAGCGGCGGACGCGCCGGACGCACCGCCTGCAGGCCGTCGCGCGCCAGCGCGCAGGTGAGGTCGAAGCCACCGCCCGCCTTGGCGGGGATCACGCATTCCGCCGCCGCCGCGCTCGGATCATCAGACGGCCCGACGGCGGCCCCGCCGACGCCGGGCAGCGCGAGGCCCGGGAGCGTGCACAGCACATGGCGGCGGGTGACATTCGGCTGGAACATGGTCGACGGCTCTTTCTTTCTCTGCCACGCATCACGGACTGGCCACAGGCCACCACAGCGACGCATGAAGGCCCCGGGTGCCCTCGCGGGCCTTGAGTTCGAGATCACCCTGGTGGCGCTGCGCGATGGAACGCGCAATCGCCAACCCCAGGCCGGACCCGCCCTGGCCCGCGCGGCTGCCGCGCACGAAGCGCCGCCCCAGCGCCGCACATTCCTCGTCGCTGAGCCCGGGGCCGTCGTCTTCCACGGTCAGGCGCCAGCCGCGTTGCTCCTCGACCGCCATGAGCGTGATAGTGCCGCGCGCCGGCGTGTAGGCGATCGCGTTGACGACCAGGTTGCTCAAGGCCTCGCGCAGCAGGCCCGCATCGGCCACGGCGCGGAGCTTCGCGGCCGGCGGGTGGATGCCCAGGTCGATCTGCTTGCTGCGCGCCAGCGGCAGCAGGTCGACGGCGACGTCGCGCAGCAGCGCCGCGAGGTCGACCGGCTCGAACGCCAGCGACACGGTGTCGCTGCGGCCCAGGGCCAGCAGCTGCTGGGTGCTGCGCGTGACGCGGCCGATCTCGACGCCGAGCGCTTCGAGGGCCTGGCCCACCTGGGCCGGATCCTGCGCGCGACGGGCATAGTCGACCTGCATCTGCAGGGTCGTGAGGTGGGTGCGCAACTGGTGCGAGGCGTCGTCGAGAAACTGGCGCTGCTGCGCCACCAGGTCCTGCGTGCGGGCCATCTGCTGGTTCACCGCGCCGACCAGCGGCCGGATGTCCGCCGGCAGGTCGGCATCCTCGATGCGCGTGAGGTCGTCGGGCGTGCGCGCCTGCACCTCGCGCGCCAGCCGCGTCAGGGGCCGCAGCGCCGCCGCCAGGGCCAGCGCGGTGCTGAGCAGGAGCAGCGCCAGCACCACGCCGTCGCGCAGCGCCGCGCGCCGGACGAAGCGCGAGCTGAACGCCTGCCGCGAGCGCGTGCTTTCGCCGACCTGGATCAGCACGCTGCGCCCGCTGCTCCCAGCCGGCGCGCGGTCGAGCTCGCGCCGGTAGGCGGCCAGGCGGACCGGCTCGCCGAAGTAGCTCGCGTCGTAGAACACCGGCACGCCGGGCCTCAGCTCGGCGCGCGGCTCGGGCAGGTCGGCGCTGCCGAGCTCCACCAGGCCGTCCGAAGTCGCCACGCGGAAATAGACCTGGCCGCTGGCGGTCAGCTCGAAGAACTCGAACAGGGTGTATGGCAGCTCGACCGACAGCCCGCCCGAGGCGGTAGAGATGTTGGCATCGATCGACTTCAGGGCGCCGAGCACCGAGCGGTCATAGGCCGCGTTGGCCGCCTCGAGCGCATCGTGCCGGGTCATCCAGAGCTCGATGCAGGTCACCAGCAGCAGCGACGGCAGCAGCAGCAGCGCCAGGCGTTGCCGCAGGCTGGCACGCCGCATCCAGTTCGCGGCGGCGCCGAGGGGCTGCAGCAGCGCGCTCACTCAGCCGAGCTCCAGCGCGTACCCCAGGCCGCGCAGGGTCGTGATGCGAACGCCGCTGCCGTCGAGCCGCTTGCGCAGCCGATGCACGAACACCTCCACCGCCTCGGGGTGCACGCTCTCGTCGTCCGAGAACACCCGGTCGAGGATCTGCTGCTTCGACAGCGGCTCGCCGCTGCGCTGCGCCAGCACCCGCAGCACCGACAGCTCGCGCGGAGACAGCGCCAGCAGCTCGCCGTGCAGCGTGAACTGCTTGCGGCCGCCGTCGTAGACCAGCGGGCCGCAGGCCAGGCGCGGATGCTCGACGCCGCGCGCGCGCCGCACCAGCGCCTGCAGGCGGGCTTCGAGTTCGGCCAGGGCGAAGGGCTTGGCCAGAAAGTCGTCGGCGCCCGCGTTCAGCAGGGCGACGCGTTCGGCCAGCGAATCCCGGGCCGTGAGGATCAGCGTCGGCAGCCGCTGGTCGCGCTCGCGCAGGCGCTGCAGCACCTCGTGGCCATCGAGGCCGGGCAGGCCGAGGTCGAGCACCAGTGCGTCGTGGTCGTGCGCCTGCAGCGCGCGATCGGCCAGGCGGCCGTCGTCCACCCATTCGACCTGGATGCCGGCGTGCTCGAGCGCCTTGCACAGCCAGGTGCCCAGCGTGTGTTCGTCCTCAGCCAGCAGAATGCGCATGGCCTCGATGGTAGGGCCGCCGGCTTCAGTCGGGCTTGATGTTCGCGCGCGCGATGACCGTCTTCCAGCGGGCCTGCTCGGCGGCGATGAACTGGGCGAACTGCTCCGGCGTGCCGCCGACGACCTCGGCGGCATCGCCGCGCAGGCGCTCCGTCGCGGCGGGCGATCGCACGGCCTTCATGGTTTCCGTGGAGAGCTTCGCCAGGTTGGCCGGCGCCATGCTCGCGGGCGCGAGCATCCCGTACCACTGGGTCATCTCGAAGCCCGGGTAGCCCTGCTCGGCCACGGTCGGCACATCCGGCAGCTGCGGCAGGCGCTGGGCCGAGCCGGTGGCGATGCAGCGCACCTTGCCCGACTTGATGAAGGGAATGATGGCGGCCGCGCCGATCGCCGAGGCGTCGAGCCGGCCCGACAGCAGGTCGGTGAGCATCGGGCCGGTGCCGCGGTAGGGCACGTGCAGCATGAAGACGCCGGACGTGACCTTCAGGTATTCGAAGGCCAGATGGCCGGCGCTGCCGTTGCCGGCGGAACCGTAGCTGAGCTTGCCCGGCTTCGACTTGGCGTAGGCGATGAATTCCTTCAGGTTCCTGGCCGGCACGTCGGGATGGACCACGTACAGGCTCGGCACTTTGGCGAGCAGGCTGACGGGCTTGAAGTCCTTGTTCGGATCGTAGGGCAGCTTGTCGAAGATGAAGGGGTTCACGGCCAGCGTGCCGATGTGGCCGAGGATGATCGTGTGCTGGTCGTCGCTGCGCGCGACCTCGGCCATGGCGATGTTGCCGGCGGCGCCGGGCTTGTTGTCGACGTAGACGCTCTGGCCCAGCGTGTTGGAAAGCTCCGCCGCGGTGGAGCGGGCCACGATCTCCGAGCTTCCGCCGGGCGCGAAGGGCACCACGAAGCGCACCGACTTGCCGGGCCAGCTGCCCTGGGCGGATGCGAATCGCGGGACCAACCCCGCCAGGCCCAGGGCGCCACCCGCCTGGAGGAAAGTGCGGCGGGCCAGGTGGGCATCGGCGCGGGAGTCGTCACGGTGGTCAGCGAACATGTTGTCTCCATTCGGTCTTGCAAGGCCGCGATGGTGCGCCTGCCAAGCTTTCGGAATGCTGTCAGTGCCTGCCCGCTTTTGCAAACAGCTCTATCCGTCCGACGCGTCATCGAACGGGAACTCCGCACGAAAGACGAAGCTCCGGCGTTCACACAGCGTCGCTCGCTCCCGCGAGCGCCCTTGTCATTTCCGCTGCTCCTGCTCCGCTTCGTGCCTGGAGCATTCGTGACTTCCGCCTCGCAGGCACGCATCGTTTGTGGTGAATACCCTCGGCAGAACTGTCATGTTGCCCCGCTATATTGGCCCGAGCCAGTAGTCAGAAGAACGAGACAATGTCCTATCAAGAGTGGGTTGAGACCCTGTATATCGCGCCCGGCCACCCTACGTGCCCGGTTTACGCCATGCCGTATCCCATGGCCCGCAACCAGACGCCAGCGGATCTTCCGTTGGAGCACCAGCAGCAGGACTGGCGCGAGGTTGCGAAGTTGGACGGTAACCTCGCGCTCGTGCATATCGAGCCGGGCTACGTGGACTTCGCAGCTGACATCGTCGGCCGGCAGGTCGGCACGCATTTCGAAGTGACCCGGCACGCACATTGAGCCGCTGCGTCGCTGTACGCGCGACCACTTGACGCCGATCGGGTCGAGGCCTACTTGGGGCAGAATCCTTCCGAATGCAAACGACCCCGCAAGCAGGAAGTTCCTCCTGCGCGAAGGCCAAAGGAACCCCAGAGCGAAGTGGCGTCACCTGGTATCGGAACCGTTCGGTCGGCGCCTGACGAGAAGCGTGAATATGCACTCAGCCTCCGCCACCATCTTCGACGAAGCCTATTACCAGCGGTACTACTTCGACAAGAAGACCAAAGTGGTGGACCCACAGCGTGCCGAGCGCTTGGGCGCATTCGTCTGCGCTTATCTGCGATACCTGCGCGTGCCCGTCAATCGAGTGCTCGACGTGGGTTGCGGCATCGGGCTCTGGCGCGACATCGTGGCGCGAGAATTCCCCTTGGCCAGCTACCACGGCGTGGAGTACAGCGAGTATCTGTGCGGGCGCTACGGGTGGGAGCGCGGCTCGGTGGTGGATTACCAAGTCAGGAAGCCCTTTGACTTCGTCATCTGCCAGGGCGTACTGCCTTATCTCAGCCCGCAAGATTTGAAGCGCGCTCTGCGCAACCTGAGCCTGCTGAGCCAGGGCGCCCTGTATGTGGAGGCAGTGACGCGCGAGGACTACGAGCGCGACATCGTCGATGAGGACCTCACCGACCCCCACATCTATCGCCACCGCGCCGAGGTCTACCGGCACGGGCTGTCGCGGCACCTTCAAGAAGTGGGCGGCGGCGTGTGGCTGAGCCGGCAAGCCGACGTGCCACTGTTCTCACTGGAGTGCGTCACAGAGTGACGGTTCCCCCGGAAAGCTCCTCAGGCAAAGGTGCGACTGTGTCGCCGTCGAGTGGCGACCGATTCGAGGCTGAAGGGTGCGGGCTCCGACTGCATGGTTCGCTTGGGCAACGGCGTCGCGCGAACGATTTTTTCCTCAGGCATCGCGTACGGCGCCCATCCACACGCCACAGTTCTACGCAAAATTCGTGAAGTAATGCACGCCCACTAGGCCGTCCGGTCAATGGTGTGGACAACAGGAAGAACCTAACGTTGACACGTGACGCGCACTTTCGTGCGCGGGCTCAAACTGACGCGCGCGAACTCGACACTTCGCCCGTCAACTCCTTCTGGCTGGTTGAGAAAGGTGGAAGCGTTCAACACGCGCGGCCCGCCACCAGCCAGCCTTTTGCTGCCGCCGTGGCACCAGGCGATCCACGAAAAGCTCGCGGTCACCAACGTGGCCGGGTTGATCGAGGCGCTGCGGCTCGCGGACTGAGGCGCTTCGCCGCCATCTGCCGGGCGCTAAAAGAAATGGCCCGGGGCAGATGAACTCCCGCCCGCGGATCCCCAACTGGGAGGCCATGTGGTCGTTGGATTGGCCCAGACGGCGAGGGCCAAAAGCCCGATGAGAAGAAACAGGCCGATAACCGCCCAACGGAGCCATTTCGCCTTCCACACAGCAAGAATCACCACGGCACCAATGCTGGCAGCTATGCCTATCGAAGCAGGGTCTTTCATGGTGCCGGATTATCGGCGGCTTTACCAATCCCATTCCTTGCGATCTGTCAGACAAGCGCCCGAGCGGGGTGCATTTCGCCGCTCCCCCGGCGAAGCGGCGGCCGATCGTGTCGCAATAAGGCCCAGGCTTGACAAGGTTTCGCCCTTGCCCCGCAATGAATCAGATGGCAAAACTGCAGACGTCCAACGTCCCAAAGGAGTCCGAAAATGCCGATGGATTGCCTGCGTCGCATTGCTGAACGGGATCTGCCCTGCTCGGTCTACGAACTGGCCGAGATCGACAACCTTCGCGTCCTGCGCGCTGCCGGAATGATCATGGCCTTCCTGCCGCCGCCTGAACCCTTGCCGCACGGCGCCTTGAGCCAGAAACCAGCCCAGGTACTGGCGATCACGAGAAAGGGGTGGGAGGTGTTGAAAGGTCGAATGGCGGCGTAGGGCCGGCCGCGATGCTCAGCGGCTGCAGCCACATGTCGGCCGCATCGACGTACCCCCTCCTCCGCCATTCTTCATGGGCTGAAATCACCGCTCCTGCTCCACTACGCTCTCGGCCCAAAGTGTCTGAGGGCCTTGCGACCCAGCGCAGTGACCATGTGGACGCAAACAGGTTGGATCGTCCCGGTGGGTGGGAAGCTGCAGGCGACGTGCCCGGCGTCGTGAAGAATCCTGAGCTTGTCCTGAACCACCGGGTCGACGACCTCAAGAGGCATCTCCGCATCGGCGAGCGCCTGGAGCAGTTCCATCGGCATGGCAGACCTCCCCAAATGTGCTGAGCGTTCTGGCGGACGGTCGCCGGCTGCTGCAAGGCTCGAGACAGGTTGCACCGTCCGTATCTGGCGAGAGTTGAGTCGACGAAAGAAGGATAGCCAAGCCAGAATCTATCCCTTTTTTGAGTACTTCTTCTATCAGCTGATGGAGTGAGCCGACAGCGCGGTGTGCGGCGCCAGTGCGCGGGCGGCGCCACGCTTGACCTGGCTGGAGAGCGAGGTTCGCGCCGGCTTACCGGGGCACTCCGGTGATCGAGACCGGCCTACCAGCGCCCAGCGCGCCATCCCACACCGATCGACAAGACCTGTTCACTCCAATCGACTCCACCTGGTTTTGAAACGCTCTCGGACGCATCGAGAAACACAAGCGACATCCGGATGCAGGAGCCACGACTGTCAGCGCTCAGGCGGATGGCGTCAACCTCAGTTTCTTTCGGAAAGTGTCAAGAACTTTCAATTGAATCGCTTCAGAGCATGGACGAACTGTTAAAGGGCCTGCACTTCGAGCGAGAGATCATCGTCATGTGCGTTCGCTGGTATCCCGGCGGAATTCTGGCTCCACGGGCTTGCGCTGATGTAAGCCGCCGACGCTTGACCGCAACATCGAAAAAATCCGAAATCACCTCCACTGGAAGCCTACGCTCAACAGCAGCTCCTGGCCGACCGTAGCGGTTCATGACCATGTTCGAGTTCTTCGACGCACGGCTGGCGCCTAAAGAATTACCAGATTCTGCCGATATCGCTCAAGGCGGTCGCCAAAGACCAAGATTCCTCTGCATATGGTTGGATGGTAGGCGGCAGCCACCTCACTCTCGCCAGAAGCGCAGAAGGAAAGTTGGCTGCGACACGATGGTGCATTTTGTTGGTCACTACGAGGAGAGAGCACGTGCTGATTTGGAGAGGGTATGGAATTGTGGTTGTGGTATTCGCGGTCGTCGGCCTGGTTGTCGGCAAGATTGGTGCGGAGAGTTTGTGGGGGGCCCCGATTCCAGTCGACAAAAGACAATGGTCTGAACTGATAGGCATGTGCCTTGCCGCAGCCTTGGTTTACGGACTGCACCTCCTCTTGCAAAGGGCTTCCGAGCCGCGCGCTGTTATTGACAAGAAGACCGGGAGGGAGATGGTCCTAGTGACCAAGCACGACCTCTTCTTCATTCCAGTGAAGTACTGGCCATTCATTTTGCTCGCGCTGGGATTGGTGTTTTTCTTTGAGAAGTAGTCATCGCTCCCAGCTTGGGACGCTTGCTTTCCGTTGCACTCGTTCCTGATGTTGGCCATGGGATGGAGGGCTGTCGGCTCTGTCATTCTCGTCAACGGAGAGGCGTAGCGACGCACCACAAGGGCAGCGCCGGTGCAGGAGCATTTGATTGAGAGGATGGTCTTGGCCGCGTGCAGCCTTGTCTGTGCCCCCCGGACACCCAGATGCCATCACCAGTGACAAATCGGACGGTGCCGCAGAGAATCCAGCCTGGGGGTTAGCCGCTTGCGCGGTGCTGGTACGGAGCCGAGACGCTGTACACGTTGCGCCAGGTCTTGGCGTGAAGGAGCGAGAAAATGACGACCACGACGGACCCGAAGGCCTGCAAGACCTTCGCCGAGTTCTACCCCTTCTACCTCGGGGAGCACAGCAACCGCACTTGCCGCCGCTTGCACTTTGTCGGCTCGACCCTTGCCCTGGTTTGCCTGGCAATGCTCGCAGCAACTGGGCGGCTGCAGTACATCCTCTACGCGCTGCTGTGCGGCTACGGTTTCGCGTGGGTCGGCCACTACGTGTTCGAGAAGAATCGGCCGGCCACTTTCAAGCGCCCTCTGTATAGCCTGGCGGGCGACTGGGTGATGTACCGCGACATCTGGGCCGGCCGCATTCCATGGTGATGCACGCCGTCCACGCAGCGATGCCGACATCCGCGCCGAGTGCCGCGCACCCAGCCACGTGAGGCGAAGCGAACTGTCCGCGCTAGACCGGTGGGGTGAGTGTGCCAATCTTGGAGGAACTCATCTCTCTCCGGGGTTCGCCGCTTGGTTCATTCGCTCGCGTGTGAGGAGCACTCGACCGCGCGCGGCAGTTCGTCTACCAGGTAATCCAGGAAGGCTCGCACCGAAGGCAGCCAACCCTGCCGAGCGGGCAGTACGGCCGTCAGACGCGAGTCGACTGCGCGCCAATGCGGCAACACCCGGACCAGCCTTCCCGTTGCCTCTTCCTCTCGGCACACGTAGCCGGGAAGCATAACCACGCCCAGGCCGGCACAGGCAGCCTGCTTCAATGCAACCATGTCGTTGCTCACGAAGCGGGCGGTAATTGGCACTATGGCAGCGGGTTCCTCCTCGAATCGAAGAGACCAGCTATTCGTCGTTCCCCGGCCGAGCGCGATGGCACTGTGGGTCACTAGATCATCGGGGTGGTGCGGAACACCTTTGTCATGGAGATACGTCGCAGAGGCGAACAGATACCAGGGAACCGCTGCCAGCCGACGCTGCACGAGTGACGAATCAGGCAGAGGGTCGGCGTGTGCGCGAATGGCCAGGTCGTACCCTTCTCCAACAATGTCCGTCATCACGTCGGAGGCGTGATGCTCGATACTGACCTTCGGATACATGCGCATGAAGGCGGGGAGGATGTCCCGCAACGCAAACTGCGCAACCGTCACGGACGACGTGATGCGGATCGTCCCACTCGGTTCGCTCTGCCGCTGGCGGCCGACATTCTCCGCAGCCTCGGCAGCCCGAAGCAAGGATTGCGCATGGCGGTAGAACTCGCCGCCCACGTTCGTCAATCCAAGTTTTCGGGAGCTCCGATTGAGCAACTGGACCCCGAGATCCGTCTCGAGCTGTTGAACACGCAGGCTCAATGTCGACTTTGACGCGCGCAGCACCCGCGCGGCAGCGGTAAATCCGCCATGGTTCACCACCTGCACGAAATAGAAGACATCTGTCAGGCTCAACATCCCGGCATCATCCCATTTTTTAAAACGATGCGTCAGACTTTCTCTGGCTTCTCGAACGATGAATGAATCCATACAGTTCAGTTCTCAACTTTATGGAGTCGGAGATGTCGAGGTCTTTCTCTAAAAGGGCAGTTGTTCAATTGGCCGTCAGTGCACTGCTCATGGCACTTGGAACCGGTGCCATGGCGGCCGACACCAAGGCGGCACAAGCCGGCCAAACCACCGGAGCTGACATGGCCCAGCCTATGCCAAGACAATTGGAAATGCTGTCGCGCCAGAACACCGTGCTGCTTCTGGTCGATCAGCAGCTTGGCTTGTACACCGGCGTGCGCGACATCCCCGTGGCGGACCTCAAACACAACGTTGCTGCACTGGCCAAGGCCGCCAAAGCGCTGGGCATCCCGGTCGTGCTGACGGCCACCATGCCAGATGGCCTGTGGGGCCCGATCATCCCCGAACTGACTGCGGCCCTGCCCGGAGTGCCGGTCATCACCCGTACGGTGATCAATGCCTGGGACGACCTGAAGGTGCGGGCCGCCATCGAAAAGACCGGCCGCAAGCAGATCCTGGTTGCCGGCGTCTCGCTGGAGGTCTGCGCAGCGTTCCCCGCCATGTCCGCTAAGGCGGCCGGCTACGACGCGCGCGTGGTGCTCGATGCTTCTGGCACGTTCAACGAAGCCAAGCGGGTGGGCGGCCTGCAGCGACTCACGCTCGCGGGGGTGCCGGTGACGGACTACGCCACCGCAGGGGTCGAACTGCTGGGGGACAACGCGGACCCGAAGGCCCATGACGTTTACAACGCGCTGGACATTCCCTTCGCGACGCTGGTCTGGCAGTTGAAAAACGCCCCGCAATCCAAGAACCAGTGAGGACAGCCGTGGGCACCCGATTATCAAAAGTGGCGACTGCGACGGCGCAGCCGGTAGGCGCCGGATGCACCATCGCTCACTTCCGGCACGACGCGTTCGGGGGTACGGCGATGTCACCCTTCGTGATGGTGGATCACTTTCATATGTGGCAGCCCACTTTCGACGTGCACCCCCACGCAGGGTTTTCTGCGGTCACGCTCGTTTTCGAGGACACGAAGGGTTCCATGGTGAGCCGCGACTCGATTGGCAACAATGCGACGTTCGGTGCAGGTGACCTGCATTGGACGATGGCGGGTCGCGGGATCCTGCACACCCAGCTTCCGATGGCATTGGCGCACATCCATGCGCTGCAGATTTTCGTGAATCTGCCAGCATCCCTGAAGCATCTGCCGCCGGATTCGTTCCACATCGGCCACGACCGGATGCCTATCGTCGAAACAGAGAAGGGTACGCGTGTGCGCGTCGTTGCTGGAGATTTCCAAGGTCGGTCCTCCCCAACCCGGGCGCCCTGTCCCATCCTGATGCTCGATGTGCAGCTTGAAAAGGCCGGCGCGTCCATCGAAGTGCCTTTGCCGGGCGAATGGAATGCATGGGTGCATGTGGTCCAGGGGAGCGTTGTCGTGGACGGCAGTACCGAACTGCAGACCGATCAGGCCATCTGTGCCAGTGCCGACGGCACTGGCGGCATCGTCGGTCTGCGCACTGGCGAAGGGGCGCACTGCGTCGTGCTGGCAGCCGAGCGGATCAATGAGCCCGTCATTTCTCACGGGGCATCGAAGTCCATAACCCCTGACCAAATGGAGTGCAGATCATGACCACGAACAAAGTCGCCGTTGTTACTGGCGGCTCACGCGGAATCGGCGCAGCGATTGCCAAGAAACTCGCTGCGCAAGGCACGGCCGTTGCCATTGTGTACCGCGGCAATCGCGCGCAGGCGCATTCGCTCATCGACGCCATCACGGCTGCAGGCGGCACGGCCGCAGCGTTCGCGGCCGATGTGGCTGATCAAGCAGCGGCGCAGAGCGTGATAGACGCGATCGTGGCCCAATTCGGCCATATCGACATTCTGGTCAACAACGCCGGTGTGTTTGAAGCGCGCACCTTTGGCGACATCGACGCCGAGCACGTAAGTCGCGTGTTCAGCGTCAACATCGGCGGCGTCCTGAATATGACCCAGGTTGCTGTACCTCATTTCCCCGCTGCGGGCGGGCGCATCGTCAACGTTTCCAGCAACCTCATCTACGCGCCACGTCCCGGGACAGCGATCTATTCGGCAAGCAAAGCTGCCGTTTCCGTCTTGACCAACGCCTTTGCCAAGGAGCTTGGCGCACGCGGGATCACCGTCAATGCCGTGGCGCCATCCATGACCAGCACGGACATGACCGCTGCCACCCCTGAAGCCCGTCGTCAGGCGGTCATTGCGGCCACGCCTGCAGGCCGCATTGGGGAGCCGGCAGATATCGCTGACGTCGTCGTCTTCCTGACTTCGGAAGATTCGCGTTGGATCACGGGACGCACCATCCTGACTGACGGTGGCTTGACCGATGCGCTGTAGGAGGTTCCATGCATGCGTTCGACCCGCGCTTCGACTGGCCTGGGGCGTGTGCCTGCTGATGGTCACGTTTCACAGTTCTGCTATTGCACAGAGCCAGCGGCCTTTGAAGGCTTTGACGGTGCTCGGATTTGAAGGGGCCTTCAACCTGCCGGTATGGATCGCACAGCGGAACGGCTATTTCGAACGTCAGGGTCTCAGCGTCAAGCTCGAGTATCCAAAGGGTTCCGTCGAGGTCGTCGAACGGTTGCAGGCGAACACCGGTCAGCTGGCGCTCACGAGCGTAGACAACGTGATCGCGTATGCCAACGGGCAAGGCGAAACAACCTCCGGTTTGGCCGCGGACCTCGTCGCGGTCATGGGCGGTGACCGTGGCTTGCTGTCCCTCGTCGCTCGCGCGGATGTGCGAACCGTAGCCGGATTGGAGCACCGCTCTGTGGCAGTGGACGCGATGACCACTGGATTTTCCTTTGTTGCGCAAGAACTGCTGGCATCGGAGGGACTGCAGACTAACTCGGTCGAGTGGCTGACCGCCGGAGGCACTGGGAGCCGCTATCGAGCGCTCGTCGCCGGGAAGTTTGATGCAACCTTACTGCGCTCGCCGTTCGAGTATCTGGCAGGGCAAAAGGGGTTTCGCGTGTTGATGCGCGCGCAGTCTGTCCTCCCGAAATACCTGGGAACCGTCGGAGCGGTTCGGAGCCAATGGGCCAAGGAACATGCAGAGGAACTCGAAGGATTTCTGACGGCGTACCGGCAAGCACTGAACTGGTTCGCGCGCGCCGACAACCGAGAGGCCGTGCTCGCATTGCTCTTCGCGAACTTTCCCGAGCTTCGCGCAGAAGATGCTCGCAAGGTCTATGAAGACCTGCGCGATCCCGCGTACGGACTGATACCGACACTTGAGATCGACGCGGAAGAGTTCGCCACCGTGAAGCGCCTCCGCGCCAAACACACGAGCGTGCCGATGCCCATCAGCGCCAAGCCGCTGATCGACCTCACCTACTTGCAGCGTGCACAAGCGCGCGCCGATTGGCAGGCGTTCTAGGCAGGCTGCATCGAGGTTTGCATGAAGACCGAACGACAACTTTTTTAAACCAAGGAGATCGAAAGATGACGACCTTCAACAGTGTCAAGATTGCGGCCCTGCTGGGCAGCGTCGGCGTGTTGTGCAGCATTCCGGCCGCGGCCGCGGAACATATGACCAAGAACGCGTATCAGACCGAGCGCGCCTTCTCGCCAGCAGTCGTGACCGAAGGCGGGAAGACCATCTGGTTGGCCGGATCCTCTGCGTTGAAAGATGCCAGCGGCAAAGATATCGCATGGGATTTCGATGCGCAATTGAAGCGTGTCTGGGAGCAGATCGACGAGGTGCTCCACAGACAAGGGGGCACGCTCAAGGACATCGTGACCATTACCGTCTTCATCACTGATTCGCGTCTCGGCGACAAGGTGGTCGAGTCACGCAGGCAGATCTGGAGAGATGGTAACTATCCCGGAAGTGCTCTGATCACCGTGGCCAATCTGGCCAAGCCGGGCCTGCTCGTGGAGATCCAGGCAATCGCTGTGGTCGGTGACAAGCGGCCAGAAGCCGCCAACTAGTGGCTGATCCCGTTTCGATTTTACGTACAGCAAGAAGTTGGGAACCTCAGCTGTATGGAGAATCGAAATGCGAGTGTCCGCGCCGAAGTAAAACTGAGCCACCGCTGGAGCAATGGGATGACCAACCCCCTCTTTGTGACAGGGGAGCGGGAATGGAAGAAGCAGCGGGCTGCCTCACCATCCAGGAGTTCCACATGGCAACAGTTCGAGTCGGCATTGACCTGGCCAAGAACGTCTTTCAGGCTCATGGCATCGATGATGCATGGCACCGTGACGTTCAGGCAGCAGTTCAAGCGTGCTCACCTTCGCCCATTTCGCGGGTCGGAATGCGGGGTTCGCGATGTCGCGCAGGGCGCCAATCCGCTCCATCTTCTTTGTGAGGTCCAGCTCGCGCTTCTGATAGTCCTTGTCGTGCAACACGTGCTGGCCCGAGCGATGACGCGTAGCGCTCCTCGGCTCGAAGTACTGAGTGCCGGCGGCTGTGGTTGCGATGCGCCACTTCGAGTTCGAACGCTTTGACGAACGCGACCCGATCAAGCGGGTTCGTTGTGGGGAGGGCGTGACAGAGCTGATGCGCGCCGAGGCCACTTCGCGGCGCCGTTCCTCTTTCGCTTGGAATTCAGCCTCTGAGGCCCTGGCGCGCTCTATCTGTTCCTCCAGCAACTGGGCCGCGAATTGAAGAGGCAACAGCAACTTCCCATTGCCGGTATGTGAACGACCGACTACATAGGGAGAGAAGCATGAAAAATTGGCGGCGACTCGTCTTGTGGACACGAGGGGCTCCTGATGCGGAGCCCCCCGGACCTCAGGCTCCTGGAATTGAACGACCGGCAGAAAGTTCCGGACGGCTCTTCGTCGACATCGAGGTTCGTGCTCGAACCAACTGCATCCGCGAACGCACGAGTTCACAGACGCCATTGACGGCATGCGATCGGTTGACTTCAAGTACAGGGAGCGGGTTGCGGGCCGTGCGGTGGAGCATCTGAGAGAACTTGGATTGCTCGCTCCCGGTTCGGCATAGAGCCCGCTCCGATGCAATCCGCTGCGGATTCAACCGGTCGATGCAACACACTGAGAACTGCGTAGGCAGAAGGAGTGTTGCAGATGAAGCGGAGACCTCGGATCTGAAAGTCAGAAGGCCTTGATGTGGGAGCGCTGGAATGAAGGCGCAACTCTCCATGAGATTGCCAAGTTGTTTGATCGATCCCACCCGTCGATCCAGCGGATTCTGGCCGAGACAGGCGGAATACGACCGCCGGAGCGACACCTTTCCCAAGTGGCGCTGACTTTGGCCGAACGAGAGGAGATCTCGCGTGCATTGGTGGCTGGCTTTTCGATCCGCACGATCTCCATGACCCTCGCGCGAGCGCCGTCTACCGTCAGCCGTGAGATCAAGCGCAATGGTGGTCAAGGATGCTATCGGGCGACTCAGGCTAGCGTGGGGATGAAGGTGCGCTGGTGAGCGCGACGCAGCGCGATCGGTCGACGCGGCCTGCGCCGCACGAACGACATTGACGTTCTTCGGATAGAGGCGCCGCGTCAGGTCAAGGCGCTCGAACGGGAGGTTGCGCCCCAACCCGCTGGAACACCAGGCCGCCGATGTGCATTTCCTCCGGGTCCTTCCCCATCACCATGCGAAGCTCGGCCAGGTCGCGGCCGTCGTTGCCGGGGACCTTGACGGTCATGCCGGCCTCGTTGTCGTTGACCACGCGCAGCAACTGTTCGTTGTCCAGCAAGATGTAGCCCGGCATCTCCGCCAATTCGTCGATGCGCCAGATCATCGGCGGGAGCAGGCGGCTCACGAGCGAATCGGGGGAGTCGCCGACATAGAGCCATTGACTCCCTACGCGCGCTTTCCACGCGGCCGGCAGCGGTGTTTCCAGCGGCGGCAGCCATTCGCCCATGGGGTTCTCGCCCCAGTACAGCGCGTTGGCCGAGAGCGTGCGCCCGATCAGGTAGCGGTGCCCCAGCATGGTCTGGAAGCGGTAGTACACGGTGGTTTGACCATCGGGCCACCAGTTCCCATCGCCTCGCGCGCGAAGCTGCTCCTGCTTCGCGGTGTCCCACTGGCGTTCGTCCTTGCTCCAGCGGCGCAGCGTCAGCGAACCGTCGGCTGCGCTCGAGACCTGCACGGGGGCGATGGAGTTGGCATAGACGCCCACCAGGGCGCTGCGGTCTGGAGCAGGAGACACCAAAGGCGGCACCGTGGAGACGATGGCGGGGGGCAGCGCCCGGATCGCGCCGCGTTCCGCCGCGGCGCGCAGCAGTAGCCCCTCGGCCAGCGCGCGCGGCTCGTAGTCGTGCCCGCTGCCGCTGATCAGCATGGCCAGCCGGGCTTCGGGGAGCACGAAGAAATCGGAGGCGAAGAAGAAGGTGCCACCGTTCTTGGCCCAGGCCCGCAGCCCGGCCGCGTCCAGCCCTGCCTGCTGCATCGAGTCCCATCCCAGCCCCCAGCGCCATGACGATGCAGCGGGATTGAGGCGTGTGCGGGCGCTCTGGTCGATGCCCATTTCGCGCACTGCCTCGGCCGAGACGATCCGCCGGCTCTGGTAGACGCCCTGGTCCAGGAACATCTGCGCCAGCTTCAGCATGTCGGTGGGTGTGCTGAACACTCCGCCGGACGCGAAGGGCGTGGACATTTCCTGTGACAGGCTGCGACCCTTGAAATAGGGGTGCACGTAGGTGCCTTCGGCGGCAGGCGTCACCGGATAGCCGGACAGGGTCATGCCCAGGGGGCCGAAGATTTCCCGCTGGACGAATTCGTGGAAAGGCAGCCCGGTCAGCGCGCGGACCAGCGGCTCCACCATGGTGAAGCCGTCGTTGCAGTAGACCGCGAGTTCGCCCGGCTCGTGCTTCAGATGCAACTGCGCCAGCGCCAGCATGGTGTCCTGGGCATAGTCCAGATAGGGCACGAAGGCCCCGTTGTTGCGCATGTTGTTGCCCGGGAAGCCCGAGGCATGAGACAACAGGTGGCGCACAGTGACCTGCTTGAACTCCGGCGAGAGCATGCGAAAGCCGGGCAACAACTCGACCAGCGGCTGGTCGAGCGTCAATTGGCCGCGGTCGCGCAGGATCATCACGGCCAGGGTGGTCACGACCTTGGAGACCGAGCCGATGTTGAAGCGGGTGTCGGTGGTGGCCTGCACTTCGCGCTCGCGGTCGGCGAAACCGAAGGCCTCGCGCCAGACCACCCGGTCGTCGGCCAGCAGGGCCACGGAAACCGCGGTCGTGGTGGTGCTGTTGCTTCGGTTCAGTGCCGCTTGAATGGTCTCGCGGCACCAGCGCACCGATTCGGGATCGGCCTGCGGCAGCAGCGATGCGGCGGTCGAACCGGAGCTTCCACCGCCGCAGGCCTGCAGCAGTGGCGCCGCCAGTCCTGCGGTCACCCAGCCCAGGCAATCGCGGCGTGACAGTCGAAGGGGTGATGGTGCAGCGGGATCCAGCGGTGCGTGTGGCGTGGTCATCGGGCGTTGTGTGTCGGGCTTCTGCTCATGCATGCGTGGATTGCCTAGGTCGCCATTCGCTGGAACACCAGCGTGCCGCTGTGCATTTCTTCCTGCCCGTTCACCATCACCATGCGCAACTCGACCAGCTCGCGTCCTGCGTTGACGGGAACCTTGATGGTCATGCCGGCTTCGTTGTCGTCGATCACCCGCAGCAGCTGCGCGTTGTCCCAGAGGACGTAGCCCGGCATCTCGGCCAACTCGTCAATGAGCCAGATCCTCGGGCCGAGCCGGGCTTCGACCGAAGCCGGGTCGTCGTTGACACTGAGCCATCGGCTGCGCCGCCGGGCTTGCCACGCTGGCGGCAGTGGCGCGTCCAGCGCCGGCAGCCATTCGCCCACGGGTGATTCGTTCCAGTACAGCTGGTTGTCGGAGAGACTGCGCCGGATCAGGTAGCGACGGCCTTCCATCGTCTGGAAGCGATAGCAGACGGAGGGCTGTCCATCGGACCACCAGCGGCCATCGGTGCGTGCGCGCAGCTGCGCCTGCACGGTGGTCCAGCCAGCCTCGCCCCAGCTGCGCACGGTCAGCGAACCATCGTCTGCGGCGAGCACTTGCGCGGGTGCGTTGTGATTGGCGTAGATGCCCACCAGCGCTGCGCGGTCCGGTCCAGGCGACACCGCCGGCGGAACGATGGGGACGATCGCGGCAGGCATCGCCTGGATCGCGCCGCGCTCCGCGGCCGTGCGCAGCAGCAAGCCCTCCGTCAGGGCCAGCGAGCCGTAGTCGAAGCCGTTGCCGGTGATCATCATGGCCAGCCGGGCCTCGGGGAGCACGAAGAACTCGGTCGAGAAGAAGGTGGTGCCGCCGTTCTTCGACCAGCCCCGCAGCCCTGCCGCCTCCATGCCCAGCTGCCCCACCGTATCCCATCCCAGTCCCACCCTGAAGGTGGGCGTGAGGTTGATGCGCGTGCGCAGGACCTGGTTGACGCCCATGTCCCGGATCGACTCGGCGGAGACGATCCGGCGGCCTTCGTACACGCCTGCGTCGAGGAACAGGCGCGCCAGCTTCATCATGTCGGCGGGTGTGCTGATGACGCCTCCGGTCGCGTAGGCGGCGGGCATCTCCTGCGACAAGGTCCGGCCCTTGTACCAAGGGTGCACGAAGGTGCCTTCGGCGGCGGGTGCCAGCGCAAAGCCGGAGAGGCTCATGCCCAGGGGGTCGAAGAACTCGCGCTGGATGAAGGCCGGATACGACAGCCCGCTGAGCTGGAGCACCAGCAGCTCCACCATCGTGAAGCCGTCGTTGCAGTAGACCGCGAGTTCGCCCGGTTCGTGCTTCATGCGCGACAACGCCAGCGACTGCAGGGTGTCCTGCGCATAGCCCGGTACCGGGGCGAAATTGAAGACGTTGCGGAAGTTGACGCCCGGTACCCCCGAAGAGTGGGAGATCAGGTGGCGCACGGTGATCTGCTTGAAGTTGCCCGAGCGCATGCCGAAGGCGGGCAGCAGCTCGACCACCGGCTGATCGAGGGCGAGCTGCCCCCGGTCGCGCAGGACCATCACGGCCAGGGCAGCGACGACCTTGGCCACCGAACCGATGTTGAAGCGCGTGTCAGGGGCCGCCAGAAGCCCGGTCTCGCGGTTGGCCTGGCCGAAGGCTTCGCGCCAGACCACGCGGTTGTCGGCCAGCAGCGCCACGGACACGGCGGTGGTGGCGCTGTCGCTGCGGTTCAGCGTCTTGAGGATCGCCTCCCGGCACCAGCGCACCGATTCAGCATCGGGCGGGACCGAAAGAAAGGCGGACGTGCCGGACCCACCTCCGCCGCAGGCTTGCAGCAGCGGGGCGGCCAGCCCCGCCGTGGCCAGGCCCAGGCACTGCCGACGCGAAAGGCGGGATGCAGGGAAGGCGGAGGATTCGAGCGAAGTGCGTGCAGAGGTCATGCTGAAGGGCTGTCTGTGTGGGTTGAATGGAGCTCGCTCGCCCGCCCATCCGCCACGCTGGCGATCCTGTCCGCGCGATCGCCGATCACGTGGCACCGGGCATGGAATCCGCGCGTGACAACGCGCTGCGGATGATTGGCCAGGACGTGCCGATGCCGTCGCTTCGAATCGACGCGCAGATTCGAACTGCTGCAGGCAGCAGCGGCTTTGGGGCCGATCACGAGCGGCGGCTGAATCGGACAGGACGGCGCGCGTGCCGGCCGCCAGCGGGATGTGTCCCACTGCTCTGGCGTCGGATCGGCGTCTGACCTTGTTGCAACGCTGACATATTGTGCCAATATAATACGTATTATTGATTCAATCAAGCCCGCAAGATCCCGCGTTCCGGCAGCGCTCGCGGGTCCCGACACCACACCATGAACGACATTGACCAGCGACCGGACTTCCGCACGAACGGCCTGTGGGATTCCATGTCGTCCGCCCTCACCCGCCGCCGCCTTCTGGGTGCAGGCGCCGGTGCCGGATTGGGTTGGATGCTGCCCGCTTGCGGCGGCGGCGGCGCCGGCTCCGGTAGTACGGTGATCGGCGGCGCCGGCGCGCCCCTGACGAGCCGCATGCCGATGGCTTCCACCGACCCAGTGAAGGCCGAGACGGTGCGTGCCCTCGCACGCGCCACCCTCAAGACCCGCTTTGCGCGCGCGGTCCTGGTGCGCGTCACGGTGGATGGCAAGGAAATCATCACCGAGGCCTTCGGCGAGTCCGCCGCCGGGGTGCCGGCCACCACGGACATGCATTTCCGCAATGGCGCGGTGGCCATCGCACTGGTCGCCATGCTGCTGCTGCGACTGGTGGACGAGGGGAAGGTGGCTCTCGATGACAAGGTTGCCACCTGGCTGCCGAAGCTCCCGCATGGAGACCGCGTGACCCTCAGGCACCTGGCTCAGATGACCGCCGGCTATGCGGACTACGTGCGGGACCCGGATTTCGTCAATGCATTCCTTGCGGACCCGTTCCGGCGCTGGACAACTGACGAACTTCTTGCCTTCGCGATCCACAAGCCGCTTTTCTTCGAACCGGGCACCAACTGGGCCTATGCCCACACGAACTACATCATCCTCGGCCTCGCCCTGGAGAAGCTCACAGGACGTTCGGTCAAAGACCTGATGCAGGAAAAGGTGCTCGGCCCCCTCGGCATGACGCAGACCTCCGACCCGGAAAGCGCCTCCATCCCCGAACCGGTGCTGCGTGCATTCTCATCAGAGCGCAGAGAATTTCTCGGCGTTGCGGCCGGTACACCCTTCTATGAGGAGTCCACCTTCTGGGACCCGTCGTGGACCATCACGCACGGTGCGGTGCAGGTGACCGACCTGTACGACCTGCACACCAGTGCAATTGCCTTTGGCAGGGGCACAATCCTCTCCCCCGAATCTCACGCGGCCCAAGTGTCCACCGCGCTGCGTGGCAAGAGCACCCCGGTTCCCGGGTGTGTGACCTGCCTTCGCCAATGGGAGGGCTACGCCTTCGGGCTCGGTGTGGTCACGAGTGGCAACTGGGTGCTCCAGCCCCCGATGTTCGGCGGGTATTCGGCGGTCGCGGGCTATCACGAAGGCAGCCGGCTGGCCATTGCTGTGGCCGTGACTTACACACCCGAGGCTTTCAACGACGCGGGTGACTACAAGAACGGCAACGAAGCGGAGAACCTGTTCGTCAGGATTGCCACGGCGCTATTGCCTGACGACCTGCTACCCATTGCGCGAAGCTGAAAGAAAGCCCTTGGTCACCCCGCCCCCCGACGCGCTGCCCGAGTACGGATGTCCTTACGGCAGAGGAAGCTCGCGCATGAGGTTGCTTCGCACCCACGTGAACGCCCCGGACTGGACGTTGCTCGCTTGCCAGCGGCGGAATTCGGGATCGGCTGACAACGGGTCGGTGACCTTGGCGTACGCCGTCGCGTTCTCGAACTGCACGGTCAGAACATAGTTGCCCAGTTCGCCTGCGGCCACGCTCCAGAACTGCGGGTTGGGCGCGCCATGCTTCTTCCAGAGTGCCGCGCCCACCTTCACGGCTTCGATGACGGCCCCGAGATCGGCGCCGGGGTTGGGTCTCAGGACATATCGCGCTTCGTAGGCCATGGAGGTCTCCTTCGTCGCAGCAAGAGACCGATATTGAAGCACTTGGGCGCTTGCGGGGCAATCGACATTTGCAGGGCCAAAGTGTCGGCCACGTCGATCCCCTCACAGTCCAGGACTGCTTTGCATGATGCCGCCGTCCGCGAAGATCGTGGTGGCCGTCAGGTAGCTCGCGCCATCGCTCGCGAGGAACGCCACCACGCTCGCAATTTCCTCCGGACGGGCCATGCGGCCCAGCGGAATGGCCGAATTGAGTTTCTTCAGCAACACCGGATCGTTCATGGTCGACAGGTTGATCGGCGTGGCCACGGCACCAGGACCGACGCCGACAACGAGGATGTTGTGTGGCGCCAACTCGACGCCCGCCGTGCGCGTGAGCATGCGTATCCCGCCCTTCGACAGGCAGTAGGCTGCGTTGCCCGGCATCGGCCAGTCCTCATGCACGGAGCTGACGTTGATGATGCGCCCACCTCCTCCCTGTTTGATCATCTGCTGCGCGGCGAGCTGGGTGCCGAAAAACGCGCTCTTGAGATTGATGGCGAGCACCTTGTCGTAACCCGCCTCGTCCGTGTCGAGCACGGAGGTGCGTGTCTCGATCCCGGCGTTGTTGACCATGATGTCGACGCGGCGGAACCTCTTGACGGCAGTGGCGATCAGCCTTTGCAAGTCGGCGACCTTGCTCACGTCAGCTTCCACCCCGATCGACTGGTCTCCCAAGGCGAGGACTTGCTTCTCTGTGGCCTCGGTCGCTTCGGGGTGCACGACATAGTCGATGACGATGTTGGCCCCTTGCTTGGCGAGTTCCAGGACGATGGCGAGACCGATGCCGCTGTTGCCGCCGGTGACGACGGCGACTTTGCCTTTCAGGTTCATGGTTCATCTCCTTGATGGGTGATGGTGGAGGTCCGGGTCGAGCTTTGATTCCGCGCGCGCAGCACTTCCGTGACGAGTGGAGATGGGCGGCGGCGGGTGATGAGCACGGCGAGCATGGCGAGTGCCAGCGCGGCGCCGGTGGTCGCGCCATAGATCGCGCCCAGGCTCAAGCCCAACCGGGACTCGAGAGGGCCGACGCCGAAGGCCGCAATCCCGTAGCCGATCTGGTAGGACGCAATCAAGCCGCCCGCCACCGATGCGGCGATGGTTTTGAGTTCCGTCTGACCGAAGCTGATCACCAGCGGCAGCAACGCCGAACAACCGAAGCCTGCCAGGGCAAAGGCCGGGATGCCGAAGAGCGGCTGGGTCGGCCGCAGGAAGGCAATGACGACAAAGCCAGCAGCCACGAGCAGCGGCAGGACCTGGAAGACGGCACGCTCGGGAAACCACTTCTCGATGACGGCGAAGAGGATGCGCCCCGCGGTCACCATCCCCCAGAAAACGGTGAGAGCGAGCGAGGCCTGCGTGGCGCTTGCGCCCAGTTCTTTCGTCATGTAGAGCGAGGCCCAGTTGCCGTTCGTCGTTTCGCAGACACCGTACAAGAGCGCGAATCCGGCGAAGACCCAGAACCGGGAAGGGAATTTCGTCCACCCGCTCATGACCCCGGTGCTGTCAGCCCCAGCACTCGGACTGAGCGGCAATCGCGCACTGAACATGAGCAATCCCAGGATCAACGCGCCCACCAACACCGGCAGTCCCCACCAGATGCCCAAGCCGACGAACACCGCGACCAGGATCGGCGCCAGCGCGGTTCCCGAACCAAGCAGGGCGTTCAGCGCCAGCACCGCCTTGTCCGGTTTCTGTGAAAAGCACGCGGCGGCGAACGTGTTGAGCGTCGGCACGGTGAACCCGAAACCGACGCCGAGGCAGCCGGTGGCGACGAGCAGGACCACGTAAGCGACTGCGTGTTCGCTCATCACGAACCGGCTCAGAACGAGCAACGCCATCGACGCCAGATTCGCGACGAGTCCGATCAGGTAGATGCGCTTGGCGCCGAGGCGTCGTGCCAAACCGGCGCCCAGCAGGGCCGAGCCGATTGCCGTCACCGCCTGGGGCACGAACATGCCGCCGTACTCCGTCCTCGACAGACCGAAATCGTTCGCGCTCGTGAAGACGGCGCTCGCGGCCGGAAACGTGACCAGCGCCACGCCCTGTATCAAGCCGGCGCCGTACACGGCGGCGATCTCTTTGCGCCGGACGATCGGTTGATTTGTCATCGAACGCGTTGCAGCAGATGCTCGCCGACTCGCAAGGCGTTCGCAATGGCGGTCAACGACGGATTCACCGCCCCAATGCTCGGGAAAAAGCTCGTGTCCACGACGTACAGGTTGTCGAGCTCATGCGCCTTGCAGTTGACGTCGAGTACGGAGGCCCTCGGGTCGATGCCGAAGCGGCAGGTGCCGGCCTGGTGAGCCACGCCGGCGATGGGAATGTGCTTTCCCATGTAGAGCGTGTTCGGGATCAGGTGCGGATGCATGTCCATGTGCTCGAGCATCGCCTGCAGTTTCCTTCGCAGGCGATTGAGCGGCTCCACGTTCGTGAACTCGTAGTGAAGCTGGATTTCGCCTCTGGAATTCACGGTCACGCGATTCTGCGGAAGCGGCAAGTCTTCGCTGGTGAGCCAGAAATCCACCGCGTGCCGGGCCATCTGCTCCAACGTGAAGCCGGGCGCGAACTCCGGCGCATCCTCCTTGAACATCGGCCCCTGGGATTTGCCGAGCATCTGGATGTTGCCGAGCGGAAACTCATAGTCCGGCGCGCCGAAATAGAAATCGTTGACCGTGAGCGTCTTCTGGAACTCGGTCGGGTTCTCGCGCCGGGAAAGGGCGACCAGCGCGACGGCGTTGTGAAACATGTAATGGCGACCCACCATGTCCGAACCGTTGGCCAGGCCGCGCGGATATTTTTCGTCCGCCGACATGAGAAGCAGCCGTGCGGAATTGGCGGCGCCGCAGGCTACGACGACGATGCTGCCGGTGTATTCCTCGCGCCGGCCGTCGCGTTGCACGATCACGCGGGTCACCGCGCGTCCGCTGGCGTCGGTTTCGAGCCGCTGGACGTGGGCGTTTCTTGCCAGCGTCACGTTGGGGTACTGCAACGCGGGCCGGACGGCGATGACTTCAGCGTCCGCCTTCGCGTGGACGAGGCAGGGATAGCCGTCGCAGGAATTGCAGCGTATGCACCGGCTGTGGGGACGGTCCGCCTCCTCGAGCATGATGCCCGTCGGCGCGTACGCCGGTCGATAGCCCGCGCGCTTCAAGCCATCGGCGATCTCCTGGACGCGCGGCTCATGGCTTACAGGTGGAAACGCATAGGGTGTGCTGGCCGGTGGATCGGTGGGGTCGTCGCCGCGCTGGCCGTGGACGTGGTAGAGCTTTTCTGCCTGCGTGTAGTAGGGCTCGAGCTCCTCGTACCGGATCGGCCAGTCGGGCGTCGAGCCGTCGGCAGTGCGATGGGCAGTGAAATCCCGTTCGCGCAACCGAAACATCGCGGCGCCGAACATCTTGGTCGCGCCGCCGACAAAGTAATGGACACCCGGCTGGAACGGCTTGCCCTCCGAGTCGTACCACGCGTCCTGCGACACGTAGCGGTTCTTCACGAAGACTTCGGTCGGATCCCAATTCTGCTTCTCGCGCGGCAGATAGTCGCCGCGTTCGAGAATGAGAATGCGCTTGCCGGAAGGCGCCAGCTTGAGGGCGATCGTGCCGCCACCGGCGCCGCTGCCGATGATGATGAAATCGTAGTGATCGTCGCTTTGCATGAGGCTTCCCTGCCGGTGGAACCCAACTGCAGGAGTGGGCGCCTCTTCCGTCTCCGGCAGGGTCGAAAATCGTTACGTTGGTAACTGGACGATGTCGGTACCGCACGCGAGCGGGCAAACCGCCGCGCCGAAATCAGGATGGAAGTTGGCTTCCAACGGACGGCTCGACCGACTAGACTGACAATCTGGTGCCATCACCGAATCCGCCTCGGCGCCGGCTGCCCTACGGGAGGTCGAATGGCTCTTCGCATCGAAGACTACGGACTGATCGGCGACATGCACACTGCGGCACTGGTCGGCATCGATGGCTCCATCGACTGGCTGTGTCTGCCGCGCTTCGACTCTTCCGCGTGTTTTGCGAATCTGCTGGGCACGCAGGAGAACGGTCGATGGCGCATCGCTCCGGCCGGAGACATCGTCGCCACGACGCGACGGTACCGGCCCTCGACGCTCGTTCTCGAAACCGAGTTCGAGACGGCCGACGGCATGGTCCGGATCATCGACTGCATGGCTCTGCGGGTATCGCATCCGCGGATCGTCCGCATCGTGGAGGGCGTGCGCGGCACCGTACCGATGTCCAGTCGGCTCAACCCGCGGTTCGACTACGGCAAGACCGCGCCGTGGATCATCGCCAGGGATCAGGCGGTGAGCGCTGGCGCGGGGCCCGAGGCGGTGGAGTTGCGGGCCGACGTGCCGATCACGGCGCGGGAGCGTCGGCTCGAAGCCGACTTCTCGGTGCGCGCGGGCGAGCGCGCTTGCTTCGTTCTCACGTGGCACCTCTCCTGGGAAGACACGCCGCCGCCGATCGATGCTGTCGATGCCGTGGCCGAGACCGAGGCTTGGTGGCGCGCCTGGTCGGGTCGTTCGACCTACAAGGGTGCGTGGAAGGACGAGGTCGAACGCTCCCTTCTCACGCTCAAGGCCCTGACTCACGCGCCCACCGGCGGGCTCGTGGCCGCGCCCACCACGTCGCTTCCCGAGTTCCTCGGCGGCGTGCGGAACTGGGACTACCGGTTCTGCTGGATCCGGGACGCCGCGCTCGCGCTCGACGCGCTCATGGCGGCTGGCTACGTGGAGGAGGCGACCCAATGGCGCGACTGGGTGATCCGCGCCGTCGCAGGCGACCCTGACGATCTGCAGATCATGTACGGGATCGGCGGAGAGCGCCGCCTCGACGAGTACGAACTCGGCTGGCTGGCGGGCTACGAGGGGTCCGCCCCTGTGCGGGTTGGAAACGCTGCCTCGGGGCAACTGCAGCTTGACGTGTATGGCGAGTTGGCCGACGCGATCTATCGGGCACGGCGGCTCGGCATGACGCCCGTCGCCGCAGCGCTGGATCCCACGCAGAGTTTCGTCCAGTGGCTCGAGCGCCATTGGCGCGAACCTGACGATGGCATTTGGGAGGTTCGGGGCCCTCGGCGTCAATTCGTCCACTCGAAGGTGATGGCCTGGGTCGCCGCCGACCGCGTCGCGAAGATGCTGGAAACGTCGGGTCATGAGGGCGCGCCGGAGGCGTTGCTTCAGATGCGGGACGACATCCACGAGGAGGTGTGCCGGATGGGCTACGACGCCGAGCGAAACACGTTCACCCAGTACTACGGGTCCACGCAGCTCGATGCGGCCCTGCTGCTGATCCCGCAGGTCGGATTCCTGCCGGCGACCGACCCGCGTGTGGTGGGCACCGTGGAAGCCATCCAACGGGAGCTCGTGCACGACGGGTTCGTGATGCGGTACATCCCGGACAAGGACGCGGCCGACGGATTGCCGCCGGGGGAAGGCGCGTTCCTCGCGTGCAGCTTCTGGCTGGTCAACGACCTGGCCATGCTCGGGAGACTCGAAGAGGCCCAGGCGCTTTTCGACCGGTTGCTCTCTCTTCGAAACGATCTCGGGCTCTTCTCCGAGGAGTACGACCCGCAGCACCTGCGACTGATCGGAAACTTCCCTCAGGCGTTCACTCACCTGACGCTCATCGCCAGCGCCATGACCCTCTCGAAGGCTACCGGTGCGCGCGGCTCAACCGCCCGGGACCGATGAGCTCGGTCTACGCGGCCTCGCCACACTCGGGCGCGCAGTACGAAATCCGTCACGGCTCGCAGCGGGCCATCGTGACCGAAGTTGGCGCGACTCTGCGCCACTACTCGGTGGAGGACGCGGACATCATCGATGGATTCGGGATGGAAGAGTGGTCGCCCAGCGGCCGCGGACAGGTGCTCGCTCCCTGGCCGAACCGCCTCGACCGCGGGCAGTACCGGTTCGAGGGTCGGGGCGGCCGAGCGGCGCTGGACGAGCCCGAGTTGCAGAACGCGATTCACGGGCTGGTGCGATGGCTCCCATGGAAAACCGTTTCGAGGTCATCCGGTGAAGTCGAGTTGACCTGCGCCCTTCATCCGCAGCCGGGGTACCCGTGGCGGCTCGACCTGCAGGTTGGGTATCGACTCGATGAGACAGGCCTGACGGTTTCCTTCCGGGCGCGCAACGCCTCGAGCGTCCCCGCGCCCTTCGGAATCGGTTTCCATCCCTACCTGACAGTGGGTACCGCCATCGATGACGCGGTCCTGCAGATCCCGGCGACCCGATGCCTGGTGATGGACGATCGCGGGCTGCCGATCGGAGACGAAGCGGTCGCCGGATCGGACCGGGATTTCACCGAACCGAAGTCGATCGGTTCCATGCGGCTCGATACGGGCTATACGGACCTCGTGCGAGGGGCCGACGGCCTCGCGCGCGCATCCGTGGCAGGGCCCGACGACGGCCGAAGTGCAAGCCTTTGGGCCGACTCGTTGTTCCGATACCTCATGGTTTACACGGGCGACAAGCTCGAGGCCGTCTCGCGTCGACGACGCGCTATTGCGATCGAGCCAATGACGTGCCCACCGAATGCTCTGCGTTCAGGGATCGATCTCTTGAAAATGGAGCCCGGGCAACTCGTCGAGGGCCGCTGGGGGTTGGTGCCGGACTGAGCCTTCCGCGGCAAGGTCGATCGGGATCGATGGTGATCCTTGGCAATGGCCCACGCCGAGTCTCAGGCATCGAAGTAGAGATAGAACTCCCACGGGTGCGGGCGCAGCCTCACGGGATCGACCTCGTGCTTCCACTTGTATTCGAGCCAGGTTTCGATCACGTCCTTGGTGAACACGTCTCCGCGCATCAGGAAGTCGTGATCCTTCTCCAGCGCCCGGAGAGACTCCTCGAGCGATCCAGGCACCTTCGCGATGCCCTTTGCCTCTTCAGGGGGAAGCTCGTAGATGTTCTTGTCGATCGGCGGGCCCGGGTCGATCTTGTTGGCGACCCCGTCGAGGCCCGCCATGAGCATTGCGGCGAACGCGAGGTAGGCATTCGCCGTCGGGTCCGGACAACGGAACTCGACGCGCCTCGCGTTCGGCGATTCCGAATACATCGGAATGCGCGCCGCAGCCGAGCGATTTCGCTGCGACATCACCAGGTTCACCGGCGCCTCGTAGCCCGGGACGAGCCGGCGGTAGGAGTTGGTGGTCGGTGCACAAAACGCCATCAGCGCGTGGGCATGCTGGAGCAGTCCGCCGATGTACCAGCGGCACAGCTCGGAGGTCAGTGCCCAACCCTTGGCGTCGTAGAAGAGATTGCGTTTCTCGCTCCACAGGCTCTGGTGACAGTGCATGCCGCTCGCGTTGTCGGCGAAGAGCGGCTTCGGCATGAACGTGGCCACCTTGCCGTGCCGGCGCGCGATGTTCTTGACGAAGTACTTGTAGACCATCACGTTGTCGGCCATTCGCACGAGCGGCGCGAACTTCATGTCGATCTCGTTCTGGCCCGCGGTCGACACCTCGTGGTGGTGGATCTCGACCTGCACACCCGCGTTCATCAGCCCGAGCACGATCTCCGAGCGGATGTCCTGCAGCGTGTCGTGCGGGGGCACCGGGAAATAGCCTTCCTTGTAGCGCGGCTTGTAGCCGAGATTCCCGCCCCCGAACGCGCCTTCGTCCCGGCCCGAGTTCCATGCGCCCTCGACCGAATCGACGTAGTAGTAGCCGCAATGCGTGTTCTGCTCGAACCGGATCGAATCGAAGATGAAGAACTCGAGCTCCGGGCCGAAGTAGCAGGTCTGCGCGACCCCGGTGTCCTTCAAGTGACGCTCGGCCTTGCGGGCCACGAAACGCGGATCGCGCGAGTAGGGCCCCTTCCGGACCGGGTCGACCACATTGCAGATCATCGAAAGCGTCGGGGTCTCGCACATCGGATCGATGAATGCGGTGGTCGGGTCCGGCTGCAGCAGCATGTCCGACTCGTGGATCTCCTGGAAACCGCGGATCGAGGAGCCGTCGAACCCGATGCCGTCGTTGAACAGTTCGTCATTGAGTTCCGGCAGCCCGATCGAGAAGTGCTGCCACAGTCCGGGCAGATCGGTGAACTTCAGGTCGACGATCTGAACTCCGTGCTCCTGCACGAGGGCAATCACCTCCTTCGCATTCTTCGGCGGATTCACCCGGTAGGCGCCGGGCTCGAACTGGGCGATCAGGCGCTTTTTTTCGGTTGGCATGGTCCTCTCCTCGGGTTGGGGTTACCCAGAAATCCACCACGACTCCCGCTCACGCGGGCATCACTCTCAGTCCTGCGGGGAAGGGTCGCGATTCAGCCTCATCCCCGTGCCGGCCAACGTCATCACGCCATCCTTGTCGACGCCGACATGCCGACCATCGGCCAGCTTGTATTCGGTGAGCCCCGTCGGCTCCCATTGTCCTTGCGTGTCGGGAACCGCGTCGAGACGGGCGAGGTGTTCATAGGCCTGGACGCGGTAGGTCAGTCCATCACTTCCGCGGGCGGTAAAAGTCTCGAGCAGGTGAAGCATTTTTTCCATGCGCGCGCTCTCCTTGTAACGACAGAGCCAGGCGCCTTCGTGCATCCCGATGCGCTTGCGCGCGACCACGACCAGAAGGCGCAGGTCAAAAGGAATTTGACGAACCGCTGACGGTGAAGTTCCGACATTCGTGGCTCGCCGTGCGGACTCGGCTGGCGCGAGCGGCTGCACCGTCCGCGGCGCGTCGGTCCGGACCCCCGGTACAGGGCCTGCGCGTCCGACACGCCACTGATGCACGGCGCCTCTCCACTTGACTGACAAGTCCGAAGGCCCCTTCCGCCTCAGGAATCGTGCGGGACAGAACCCAAACGCCAGTCCATTTCGTTCAGCCGTACATGTCCGGCCATGAGCCGGCGCTGTCAAAGCTCTGTCATTTGACTCCCGCAACATCCGAGGCATTGGTTGCGTTTGAGGCATTTATTGCATATCTCTTGGAACCGCACAGGTCCCGGTAGCTGCAATTGCGCGAAGTGCCTGTCGCAACCACGTTCTCATTCGAGACCGGACAGGTCCCCCGCGACCTCCGGTGTCCCACCTTGCCGGAGATCCCTGATGAACACACTGAGAGGCCGCCTCGGGCGTGCCGCCCTGAGCATGAGCCCGTTGCTTCTGCTGGTCGCCTGTGGCGGCGGTGGAGGCTCGGCGCCTGCATTCCCATTCCTGCCCACACCAGCGCCCTCACCCGCTTCCGCCGCGCCTCCCGCACCGGCGCCAGCGCCTGCTCCCGGCACAGGGCCGCAAGGCAAGGCGCTGGTGATCGGCATCGACGGCGTGCAGTACGAGGCCCTGCAGCAAGCGCTAGTCGCCGCTCGCATGCCGTCCCTCCAGGGGCTTGGCATGGTGCTCCCTGCCTATACCGGGGGCATCAAGGGCAAGACCACGCAACAGCAGGCGACCGACGGCCCGGCGTGGGCCACGCTCCTGACAGGCGCCTGGGCCGACCGCCATGAGATCCGCTCCAACTACGAGGGCCAGAGCTTCAAGGCCGACACCGTCTTCAAGCTGCTGAAGCAAAGCCACGCCTCGGCGCGTACCGCGGCCATTGCCAGCTGGAGCGGCCTGCCGCAACTGCTGCGCGCCGACAGGGCCTCCGGCTACCTGGACCTGGTGAAGGATTGCGAAGGCAACGACAGCTGCGTGTCGTCCGAGGCGGCCGCGGCCATCGAGGGCGGCGGCTACGACCTGATCGTGGCCGACTACCAGGGCCCGGCACAGGTGGCGGACGTGGCTGGCTACGGCACCGACTACCAAAACGCGCTGGCGCAAGTCGACCGGCAGATCGCGACGCTCAAGGCTTCGCTCGCCAAGCGTCGCGCGGCCCAGCCCGGCGAGGACTGGATGGTGATCGTCACCACCACGCACGGCCTGGGTGCCACCGGCGTGGCCGACGGCATTCCGATCGCGTCGAACCTGGCGACGGTCATCGCCATCGACAAGCCCGCCAACCTGGCGGCGGCCGCACCCGCCACGCTGCCGGTGGCCATCGAGCCCTGGTACGCCTACGCCGCCGCGACGGACATCACGCCCACGGTGCTGACGCATCTCTCGGCACGCCCCGGGGCCGACAAGTACGCCATGGACGGCAGCCCGCTGACCGGCGCCGCCGGTGTGCGCCAGCTGGCCGCTGACATGAACAAGAAGCGAAGCGGCATTCGCCTGACATGGACCCTGCCGGCCACGCCGGCGGCCATCGCCGTCATGCGCGACGGCATCGCCGTCGCCACGCTGCCCGGCAACGCCCTGGAGTTCGAGGACACCACGATGGCGCCTGCAGCCAGCGGTTTCTTCACCTACAACTACACCGTGGTCGCCGACCAGACGCCCGTTTCGTTGCGTGCCACGCTCGACTACGTGAAGCCGATCTCGCTGATGCCCGGCGTGGCCACCGGCCTCACGCACCTGTTCGCACTGAAGACGACGCTGGCCGACCGCATCAACGGCGCGCTGGCCTTCACACCCTGGGTGAGCGGAGCCACGCCGATCTACACCGCCGCGGGCGGCGGTCCGTTCGGCGGCACCGACACCGCGCTGCAATCGACCAACTATGCCGGGCCGACCGTCTGCGCCGCTTGCGATGGCGGCTATCGCATTCCCACGGCCAACGTGAGCAGCACCAGCGCACCCTTCAGCTTCGGTTTCTGGTTCCGCTCGGACGCCACCCGCTCGGGCATGCCTGTGGTGTCGAACAAGAACTGGGGCAGCGGCGACAACCCGGGCCTGGCGATCGGCCAATACGGCAGCACGCTGCGCTTCAACATCGGTCGCGGCGGCGCCCGGGCGGGCGACAAGAACCTGAACTTCAGCGCCAACACCTGGGTGTACGCCGCCATGGTGGTCGATGTGCCGGGCCTGGCGGCAAGGTTCCATGTGTACGACCCGGTCTACGGCATGCAGAGCGCATCGGTACCCCTGACCAGCGCCTACGTCGCGGCCCTGAACGGCCTGAACAACGGTTTCACGCTGAACGAGGACGGCGATGGCGGCTATGGCCCCGGCTATCGCAACGGCAATGCGAGCAACACCATCGGCGGCCGCTTCGATTTCGGCGAATTCGGCACCTGGAATCGCGTGTTGACCGCCCTGGAGGTCGAATCGATCGGCCGCTCGGGCACCTCGCTGACCACGCTGGTTCCCTGACGGAGATGCGCATGCACAGCGACCCCACGCCCACCGCGCGCCCGACCGCGGGCCGACGCCTCCTCTTTGCATTCGCGACGCTGGTCGCCGCCACCGCGCTGGGCGCGTGCGGCGGTGGCGGCGGTGGCGGCGGAGGAAGCGGCATCAATGCGCCCCTCACCCCGACCGGCAACCCGTCGAGCACGGGCGCGCCACCCGGCGTGGTGGTCACCCCGAACGACCCGGCCACCGCCGGGCCTCCCGCCGAAGCCGTGACGCCGCCCGGTGCCACGCCCGACAACAAACCACCCGCTCGCCGTCCCGAGTCGGTGCGCTGTGCCCCCTGAGATCGCACATGACAGACCAGCACACCTCCAGTTCCCGACGCGGCTTCCTGCGCGGTGCCGCCACCACCGCCGGTGCCGCTGCCGCACTCGGCCTGCTGCCGCCGGGCATCCGCCGTGCCCTGGCCATTCCGGCCGCACAGGACACCGGCACCATCAGCGACGTCAAGCACGTCGTGATCTTCATGCAGGAGAACCGCTCCTTCGACCACTACTTCGGCACGCTGCGCGGCGTGCGCGGTTTCGGCGACCGCTTTCCGGTGCCGCTGGCCAACGGCAAGCCGGTCTGGAACCAGCCGCCGACATCCGGCAGCGGGACTTGCCTGCCCTTTCACTACGACACGACCAGCACCAGCGCGCAGCGCACTACCGGCATGGCGCACGGATGGGCCGACGGCCAGCAAGCCTGGAACGGCGGGCGCATGAACCAGTGGGTGGCGGCGAAGTCGGCGCGCGCGCTCGGCTACTACCAGCAGAGCGACATGCCCTACCAGTTCGCTCTGGCCGACGCCTTCACGGTGTGCGACGCCTACCACTGCAGCGAGCTCACCGGCACCAACTCGAACCGGCTGTTCCTCTGGACCGGCAGCAACGATCCGCTGGGCCAGGGCGGCGGCCCGGCCATCGACAACACCAACGACGACCTGGCCAACACCCCCGGCTACAGCTGGACGACCTACCCCGAGCGGCTGGAAGCGGCCGGCGTCAGCTGGCAGATCTACCAGGACATGGCGGACAACTTCACGGACAACCCGCTCGAAGGCTTCGACACCTTCCGCCGTGCCTACTATGCAGCGGCCCCGACCGAAGCGCAGCGCTCGCTCAAGGCACGCGGCCTGTCGACGCGTTCGCTGTCCGACCTGGCCGACGACGTGAAGAACGGCCTGCTGCCGCAGGTGAGCTGGATCGTGGCGCCCGCCAAGTACTCGGAGCACCCCGGCCCGTCGTCGCCGCTGTGGGGCGCCGAGTACACCGAACGCGTGCTGGACGCGCTCACGTCCGACCCGGCGGTGTGGAGCAAGACGGTGCTCTTCCTCATGTTCGACGAGAACGACGGCTACTTCGACCACATGCCGCCGCCCGCCATTGCGTCGCGCAACCCCGACGGCACCGACGCGGGCATGAGCACCGTATCCACGCTCGGCGAACGCAACGAGCTGAAGGCGCCGTACATCGGCTCGCCCTACGGCATGGGCTGGCGCGTACCGATGTATGTGGTGAGCCCGTGGAGCAAGGGCGGCTGGGTCAACTCGCAGGTCGCCGAGCACACCTCGGTCATCCGCTTTCTCGAAATGCGCTTCGGCGTGACCGAACCCAACATCAGCGCGTGGCGACGCTCTGTCAGCGGCGATCTCACTTCGTGCTTCAACTTCGCGACGCCCAATGCCGAGCTGCCGGCGCTGCCGACCATCGACAGCGCCGCGGCCGATGCCGCCATCGCGATGCAATTGCTGCTGCCTACGCCGGTCGCGCCAACGCCCGGCACCGGCACGATGCCGCTGCAGGCCACCGGCGTGCGCTACTCGCGCGCGCTGCCCTACGAGCTGCATACCAGCGGTCGGCCCGACGTCGACCGGCAGAAGTACTGGCTGGTGTTCGGCAACACCGGCAAGGCGGGCGCGGTCTTCCACGTCTACAACCACTTGTCGCTGGGCGACCTGCCGCGCCGCTACACCGTGGAGCCGGGAAAGCTGCTCAACGACAGCTGGACGCCGACCTCCGACGGCAGCTACGACCTGTCGGTGTTCGGGCCCAACGGCTACTTCCGCCGCTTCCGCGGCAAGCTGCCGAAGTCGCTCGCGGGCGGTGCCGGTCTGCCCGAGATCCGCGTCTGCTATGACACCGCCAACGGCGACGTGCACCTGGAAATGCACAACCTCGGCAACATCAGCTGCACGGTCGCGGTCGCGCCCACCGCCTACCGCACCGACGGGCCGTGGAATTTCGCGCTCGCGCCCGGTCAGGTGCTGACGCAGCAATGGGACCTGGCCTACAGCAAGCACTGGTACGACTTCAGCGTGTCGGCCAATGTGGACGACGGCACAACCTACCTGCGGCGCTTTGCGGGCCGCGTGGAAACCGGCGCGGACGGCATCAGCGACCCGGCGATGGGCGTGCTGTCCTGACACTCGGCTTCGCCCCGACGGGTGCGTTGATCGGCACAATGGCACCCGTCCCGCGCCCGTCCGCTTGCGGGTCGGCACGGCGTCCCGCTGCACCCTTCTTTTTCACACGCCGGCATCCCCATGCTTCAAGACGAACGATTCCTGCGCATCCGCAGCCTTCTCGCCACGTTCTCGCGGCTCAGCGTCGAGCGCATCGTGCAGGACCTGGCGGTGTCGCGCGAGACAGTCCGCCGCGACCTGCTCGAACTCGAAGGATTGGGCGAACTCCGCCGTGTCCACGGCGGCGCCATCGCCACCAGCGCGGAACCCGAGCCGCCGCTGGCGGTGCGGCTGGTGGCGCGCCAACGGGAAAAGCGTGCCATCGCCAAGGCTGCGATCCGGCTGCTGCAGCCGGGGCAGACGGTCTTTCTGGACGCGGGCAGCACCACCTCGATGCTCGCGGAGGAGATCGGCACGCTCAGCGGCATGACCGTCATCACCAATTCGCTGAGCATTGCGCTCAAGCTCGCAGGCGCCAGCGAAGGGCGCCTCACGGGCAACCAGACCATCTTGCTGGGCGGCCACATCGACGTGAAGACGCAGGCGACGCACGGCGACACCACGATCGAGAAAATCCACCGCTACCGCGCCGACGTCGCCCTGCTGTCGCCGGTGGGCCTGCATGCCAGGCTTGGCGCCATGAGCTTCGAGCACCACGAAGCCGCGGTCGCCCGTGCCATGGCCGAACAGGCGCAGCAGGTGGTCATCCTGGCCGACCACGCGAAGATCGGACAGGCCAGCCGCGTGACCTACATCCGCACGGCCGACATCGACGTCGTCGTCACCGACGCCAAGGCCCGCGAACTGCCCGCCCTGCCCTTGTTGCGCAAGACCTGCCATCGCGTGATCGTCGCCTGACGCAGCGGGTTTCCCGGCCGGGGACAGGGCGTCATCATTTCGCCCTGCGGACAGTGGCGAGATGCGTGGCCAAGGCCTGCGCTCCCGGAGTGCTGCCGGGCGACCCGAAAGGTCGGCCAGAGCCATCTGTCACGCGACACCGATCCTTCGATCGGCAAATGAGACGCCGCAATTTTTCGTCTTGCACGCCAGCGCAGGCCGCATATGCATGCGCGCTTTTCTTCGTTGGTGCGCGGGGTGGTGCTTCCTACGATCGGTAGCTTCCCAACCAGTCCCTGCGCTCCGCCCGCGGAGCCCGACGCCATGCCCATCGAGACGCCCTCTTCCAGCCTCGGCGCCCGCGCGCTGCCTTCACGCCGCCTGGCGCTCAAGACCCTTGCTTCGCTGACCGCCGCGGGCGGCCTCGGCGGCCTCCTGCTTGCAGGCTGCTCGCCGGGCGACGGCAAGAGCGCTGCGGCCGGCGGCCCGGCCGTGGTCGGCAAGGCCGGCGAGAAGGTGGCCTTCAAGTACCCTGACAACCCCTCGTTCGACTTGATCTACCTGGCCGACCAGCTCGGCTACTTCGAGGGCACGAACACGCGCCCGCAGTACGTCGGCAAGATCGCGGCGCCACAGATCATTCCGCTGGTGGGCACGGGCGAGATCGACTTCGGCAGCCGCATGGTGCCGCTGGTGATCTCGGCCATCGCCTCGGGCGCCGACCTGAAGGTGGTGGCCGCCGGCGGCAGGACGCTGCAGGAGGCGCCGCACATGAAGTACTTCGTGCGCAAGGACTCCGGCATCCGCGCGCCGAAGGACCTCGAGGGCAAGACCGTCGGCTTCAACAGCTTCGGCGCCTGCGCCGAGTTCGTCACCAAGAAGTACCTGCGCCAGCATGGCGTGGACGTGAACAAGATCAACTTCGTGGTCATTCCCGACGAGCAGGCCGAGCAGACGCTGGTGACGCGCAACACCGATCTGGCCATCATCCACGCCCCCTTCTCGGGCCGGGCCGAGAACGCGGACCAGCTGCTGCGGCTGTGGAGCGATTTCGACCTCGACGGCGGACTCGGCGGCATGGCGCCCTACAGCGCCCATGGCCGCTTCATCCGCGAGCATCCCGAGGCCGTGCGCGACGTGGTCACCGCGCTGGCGAAGGCGGGCAACTGGGTCAATGCCAACCCCGAAGAGGCGCGCAAGCTGGTGGCCAAGCGCATCAACATGGACCTGAAGAATGTCGATCGCTATGCCTATGTGGAGGACCTGGTGGTGACCGAGCCGCCGATCCAGTACTACGTCGACATCCTGCAATCCGAAGGGAAGATTCCGGCCGGCAAGGTGGCCGTGAAGGAGATCTACACGAACGAGTTCAACCCGTTCGCGCAAAAGCAGCCACAGCAACCGGCGAAGACCTGAGGCGATGAGCATCAAGATCTCTGCCCGCGACGTGCGGATGGACTATGCGGCGCGCGGGGCCAGCGAACGTGTGGCCGTGCTCGAGGGCTTCGACCTCGACGTGCGCGAGGGCGAATTCCTGTCGGTGCTCGGCCCCTCCGGATGCGGAAAGTCGACCTTCCTGGCCATCCTGGCCGGCCTGACCGAGCGCACCGGCGGGCGCATCGCCATCGACGGCCGGCCGATTGCCGGCATCAACCGCAACCAGGGCGTGGTGTTCCAGGGCTACGCGCTCTTCCCATGGCTGTCGGTGCTCGACAACATCGCCATCGGCCTCGAGATCCGCGGCCTGGGCAAGGCGGCGCGACGCCGTACCGCGCAGGCGTACCTCGAGCTGGTCGGCCTGCACGGCTTCGGCGAGCGCTACCCGCACGAGATCTCGGGCGGCATGAAGCAGCGCGTGGCCATTGCGCGCTCGCTGGCCTACGAGCCCGACGTGCTGCTGATGGACGAGCCCTTCGCCGCGCTCGATGCGCAGACACGCGAGGTGCTCCAGGGCGAACTGCTGCGCATCTGGGAGCAGCACCGCAAGACCATCGTCTTCATCACCCACAGCCTGGAAGAGGCGGTGTACCTCTCGGACCGGGTGGCGGTGATGACGCAGCGGCCCGGCCGCATCAAGGACATCATCGACATTCCGCTCGCGCGGCCGCGCTCCGCCGAACTGCGCCACACGGCGGAGTTCGCCGCCTTGCGGCATCGCGCCTGGGAGGTGCTCAAGGACGAGGTACAGCTCGGGCAGCCCGGCCTGCGGCCGAAGTCGCTCGAAGGAGCGGCGTCGTGAGCGCGGTGCTCGACGCGCCGGCGATTCGCCCGCCCAGCCGCATCTTCCGCATCGCGGGCCGCTGGGCCGAGCGCGGCATCGGCATCGTGCTCTTCCTGCTGCTGTGGGAGGCCCTGCCCCGCCTGGGCATCGTGAGCGACGCCTACCTGAGCCCGCCTTCGGCGGTGCTGGCCAGCATCGGCCAACTGCTCGACAACGGGCAGCTGTGGAAGCACGTGGCGGCCAGCCTTCAGCGATCGCTCTGGGGGCTGGTGCTCGCCAGCAGCGCGGGCGTGGTGCTGGGACTGCTGATCGGCGGCTTCAAGCGCCTGGCCGCCATCGTCGATCCGGTGCTGCAGCTGTTTCGCCAGACGTCGGCCTTCGCGCTCTTCCCGGTGTTCATCCTGTTCCTGGGCATTGGCGAGCTCTCGAAGGTGGCGATCATCTTCTGGGCCTCGTTCTGGCCCGTGCTGCTGAGCACCGTGAGTGGCGTGAAGCAGATCGACCGGCTGCTGGTGAACTCCGCGTTGTCGATGGGCGCGTCCCGCCGCTTCATCTTCTTCAAGGTGGTGCTGCCGGCCTCGCTGCCGTCGATCTTCACGGGCGTGCGGCTGGCCGGCGCGTACAGCATCACCGCGCTGGTGGCGGCCGAGATGATCGGCGCGCACTCGGGCCTGGGCTTCCTCACGCTGAATTCGCAGGAGACCTTCCAGATTCCGACCATGTATGCGGGCATCCTGATGCTGGCGGTGCTCGGCCTGCTGCTGAACTATCTGCTTGCGCTGCTGGAGCGCCGGCTGCTGCGCTGGCGCAAGGGGTTGAGCCTCGATGAATGAACGCAGGCAGGCTGCCCCGGCGCCGAGCCGAGCCGCCGCCGGGACGGTATTGGCGGTGACCGTCGCCCTGGCGGCGCTCGGCAGCATCGGCGGCTCGTCGGCGTTCGCGGACCCTGCCGACCCGGGCTTGCCCGCATCGCCGACATGGCTGCGGCGACTGCTGGAGACCGCACCGCCGCTTGCCAACCGGCCGAAAGGGCCCGTGCTGGAGCGTGCGGTGGTACGTGGTGAACTGGTCGTCGGCGTGCGCCGCTACCCGCGCCCCGCGCCAGCGGAAGCCCCCACGCCGCCCGAGCCCGATGCCTTCGACGCCACGCTCGCGCGCCAGCTCGCGGACGCGCTCGGCGTGAAGCTCAGGCTGGTCGGCCTGGCAGCGGACGAGCGGGAAGCCGCCGTGCGCGACGGGCGCATCGACTTGTTGATCGCCGGCGTGGCGAGAGATGAAGCGCCGCAGCAAGGCATCGCTGCGGCGCCAGGCAGCTACGACACGGGCCGCGGCGTCGTGGTGGGCCTGCGGCGCGGCCGGCTGCAGGACGAGGCCGCCCTGCGCGGCGCATCGGTCTGCGTTGGCGAAGGTTCCGGCTACGCGGGCGCGGTGGCGCAACGCTATGGCGCACAGCCGCGCAGCTACCCGTCGTCGGTGCATGCGGCCTCGGCCTTCATGGCGGGCGAATGCGCGGCACTGGCCGAAGACAGTGAAGTGCTGGAGCGGCTCATGCGCAACGAGGAGTGGCGCTTCTACAAACCCCTGGTCCAGGGCCTGCAAGCGCGCTCGGACGCATTGGTTCGACTGGCCGACGGCGACGCGCTGTCGCGCGACTACGTGGCCACGGCGCTGCGCCAGTGGCGTGCCGATGGCACCCTGGCCAAGGCTCGCGCTGCGCGCGCGGGCAATCTGCAGTTCGAGATCACGCTGCTCAAGGACGGGCTGGTCTGCCATTCCTGAGCCGGTGAGTCGCTCAGGCGTCGTGGACGCGCCACTGCGCGAGTTCGAAGTCGCGGCTCACGGGGTGCTCGGCCAGCAGGAACTTCTTGACCTCGTCGAGCAGCGCCACTCCTTCGGCGGGGTAGGCCGCTTCAGGGAATTGCGACAGCGGGTGCGAGACCTTCACGACCTCCAGCGGGAAGCCGCTGACCTCCGCGTGGAAGGCGTAGTAGGCCGCGCTGTCCTGGCGGATCTCCTGCAAGGCGGTGCGACGCGCGCGTGTCCAGGCGGTGGCCAGTCGGGGCGCAGCCCACTTGCCGCTCTCGCCAGCATCGCCTGGCTGATATGCGAGGCGCACCTAAGCAAACGCGAAAGCCTTCCTTGGGCGACACGACGCTCGCACCTAACCTGCGAGTCGTATCCAAGTCACATCGAAGGAGACACCCGTGAACGACCGATTGAGCCCTGTGCGCGCATCGCGATCCGCCGCCGTCAAGGCCGGCCTCCGGCACCCGGTGATCGACACCGACGTGCACGTCAACGACTACGCACCGGCGCTGGAGGACTACATCCAGCACTATGGCGGCAATGCCCTGGTGGACGCGCTGCGCAAGGCCTTGGGCGGACGCTTCGTCACGCGCAACGGCGGCGGCAAGGACTGGTACCAGCAGACGCCCGACGAGCGCCAGTACCACCGCACCCTGCGAGCGCCGTGGTGGGCGCGCGTCACGCGCAACACGTACGACCTCGCGACCTACACGCTGCCCGCGCTGCTGCACGAGCGTCTGGCCGAGCAGGGCTCCGACTACTCGGTCCTGTTCCCCAACGACGTGCTGTCGCCCGCCGCGGCGGGCAGCGAGTTCCGCCAGCCCTTGCATCGCGCCATCAACCACTTCCACGCCGACCAGTACCGCGCCTATGCGGACCGCCTCACCCCCGTGGCCGGCATCCCGCTTCACACGCCGCAGGAGGGCATCGAGGAACTGGAGTTCGCGGTCAAGACGCTGGGCCTGAAGGTGATCAACATCGCCGGCGGCGTGCGGCGGCCGATCCGCGCGATCGCGGACAAGTACCCGGCCAGGGAACACCCCGAGGTGGCGAAGCAGGCGGGTTACATCGATTTCTACGGCATCGACAGCGAGCACGACTACGACCCGTTCTGGGCCAAGGTGGTGGAGCTCGGCGTGCCGGTCACCACGCACTACGGCAGCCAGGGCTGGACGGGTCGGCAGTCGATCAGCAACTACATGAACAACCACATCGGCCATTTCGCCGACGGTTCGCAGGCTTTTGCGAAGGCCCTGTTCTTCGGCGGGGTGACCCGGCGGTTCCCGGGCCTGCGCGTCGGGCTGCTCGAAGGCGGGGCCGATTGGGGCTCGCATGTCTACACGCACCTGGTCGATCGCTTCGAGAAGCGCAACCGCATCGCGGTGCGCAACTACGATCCCGCAGAGGCCGATATCGAACTGCTGGCGTCCCTGTTCGAGCGCTACGGCGGCGACCTGCTCAAGGGCCGCGCGATCGACAAGTCGACGCTGCTGCGCGACAGTCTCGGCATCTCGGCGCTGCCGCACAGCCGCGAGCCCGATGAATCCGAGATCGACGACTTCGCACTGGCCGGCATCGAGCGCGTGGAAGACATCCGGGATCGCTGGGTGAACAGCTTCTACTTCGGCTCCGAGGCCGACGACCGCACCGTGGCGGCGGCCTTCAACGACCGCGTGAATCCGCTCGGCGTGAAGATCAACGCCATCTGGTCGTCCGACGTCGGCCACTGGGACGTGCCGGAGTTCACCGAACCGCTGGCCGAAAGCTGGGACCTGGTCGCGCAGGGCGTGATCACGGCGGGCGACTTCAAGGCGCTGGTGTTCGACAACCCGTACCGCTTCTATACCGAGGCCAATCCGCGCTTCTTCGAGGGCACGGAGGTCGGCCGCAAGCTGGGCCAGCCGACGCCCTGACCCTGCGCCCTGTCCAAAGACTCCCGAAGGAATTCCATGCATACCGCTGTGCCTCGCCTGCGCCGATGGGCCGCCGCCCTGTCCGTCCTGGTCCTGTTGTCGCTGGAGGCGGCCCAGGTGCAGGCCGCGCCTCCCGAGGTGATCCGCATCGGCGTGGCCTCCGCGGGCGGCGGCGACCCGGTCACCTTCGGCGGTTCGCCCGGCGGGCTGGTGCGGGTCAACAACTGGCTGGAGGAGGAGTTCAAGTCCTCCGGCATCCAGGTCGAATGGCTGTTCTTCAAGGGCGCCGGACCGGCCGTGAACGAGGCGCTGTCCAACAAGCAGATCGACTTCGCCTACCAGGGCGACCTGCCGCAGATCGTCGGGCGCTCCAACGGCCTGAAGACCAAGCTGCTGGCGGTCAGCGGCGCGCGCAACAACCTCTACGTGGTGACGCCGAAGGATTCCCCGATCCGCTCGATCAAGGATCTCAAGGACCGCAAGGTCTCGATCTTCCGCGGCACCAACGGCCACCTCGTGGCCATCAACGTGCTGGGTGCCAACGGCTTGACGGAGCGCGACCTGAAGGTCGTCAACCTCGATGCCGGCAGCGCACAGGCGGCGCTGGTCTCCAATGGCGTGGACGCCGCCTTCGGCGGCTACGAGTGGTTCAAGGTGCGCGACGCCGGGCTGGCCAGCATCGTCTACTCGACCCAGGGCCAGGACCCGGCGCTGACCCGCCAGGCCTCGCTGCTGGTGCGCAGCGAGTTCGAAGAGGCCCACCAGGCGGAGGTGCAGCGGGTGGTCGACGTGTTCGTGCGCGCCGCCCACTGGGCATCGGAAGAAAGGAACCGCGACGAACTCTTCAGGGTCTGGTCGCGCAGCGGCGTGCCCGTCGCCTCCTGGGCGGCGGAGTTCGACAAGCAGTCGCTCGCCAGCCGCAATTCGCCGCTGGTGGACGAGTTCATCCTCGGCCGCTACAAGGCGGTCGTGGCCGACGCGCTCAAGCTCAAGCTGATCCGCCACGCCGTCACGGTGGACGACTGGTTCGACACCCGGTATCTGCGGAACTCGCTCAAGAAGCAGGGCCTGGAGAATTATTGGACCGCCTACGACGCCAAGGGCCAGCCGAAGGCCAGGCCGCAGCAGTCGGTGGCGGCGGTCAATGGCCGCTGAGCACGCGACCATCGCTGCCGGTGGCGGCCTGGAAGCGGCGCGGGGCCGCCCGGTTGCGCGGCGCGGGAAGCCGACGCTCGCCGGCCCGGTGCCGCGCTGGCGGCGCACGGTCGACGGCCTGCTGCCATGGCTGCTGCCCGCCACCCTGCTGGCGCTGTGGACCGTGGGTGCCGAGCGAGGCTGGATCTCGCCGCAGGTCTTGCCCTCGCCGCAGTTCGTCTACGAGACGCTGCGCGACCTCGCGACCAGCGGCGATCTCTGGCTCCACGTGAGTGCCAGCCTGCAGCGCGTGCTCGTCGGCTTTGCGGGCGGCGCGCTGCTCGGGCTCGTGCTGGGCTCGGCCATGGGCCTGTCGCGCCGCTTCGAGACCTACGTGCTGCCGACCTTCAACGCACTGGTGCAGATCCCGGTGCTCGGCTGGCTGCCCTTCGTGCTGCTGCTCGTGGGCATTGGCGAGCCGCTCAAGTACATCCTGATCGCCAAGGCCGCGATGGTGCCCGTGGCGCTCAACACCCTGCAGGGATTTCGGCAGACCCCCACGGCCCTGCGCGAGGTGGGGCAGGCCTATGGCTACAGCCGCCGCCAGCAGGTGCTGGAGATCGTGCTGCCGCACGCGATTCCCACGCTGTTCACGGGCCTTCGCCTGGGTTTCACCAAGGCCTGGCTGTCGCTCGTGGTGGTCGAACTCGTGGCCTCCAGCGAAGGGCTCGGCTACCTGATCGTCTACGGGCGCCAATTGTTCCAGCTCGATCTCGTGATGGCCGCGGTCATCGTGGTCGGCGCCATCGGCTATGCGATCGACCGACTGCTCGATGCCGTCGAGACCTTGGCCAACCGCCGCCGGCCGGGGGCGGCGCGATGAGTGCGCACGGGGCGGCTCAGATCTCGCGCGATGCCGCCGAGCTGGCGACCATCCAGCCGCTGCGCCCGGTCGACACCAGCCGCTGGCGCGGCCTGCTGTTGCCGATCGCCGCCATCGCGCTGTGGTGGCTGGCCTCGCAGCTCGACCTCGTGAACTCGGCGCTGCTGGTGTCGCCCGGCAAGGTGCTCGCGACCGCGCTCGACCAGATCACGAGCGGGCGCCTCTGGCGTGCCCTGGGCGCGAGCCTGGCGCGCGAGGCGACCGGCTTCGCGATCGGCACGGTGCTGGGCCTGCTGCTCGGCGCGCTGCTGGGGCTGTCGCCGCTGTTCAACCGCATCGTCGGGCCGAGCTTCAACACCTTCAAGCAGATCTCGCTGTTCGCCTGGATCCCGCTGATCTCGGTGTGGTTCGGGCTCGGCGACGTGGCCAAGGTGGTGTTCCTCTCGCTCGCCGCGCTGGTGCCGGTGGTGGTGAATACCTGCGACGGCATCCGCACCACGCCGCCAGCGCTGCTCGAAGTGGCACGGGTCTACGGCTACACGCGCCGGCAGACCGTCCTCGAGGTGGTACTGCCGGCGGCCATGCCCGCAATCTTCACGGGCGTCTACCTGGCGCTGATCTATTCGTGGCTCGCCACCATTGGCGCCGAGTACCTGCTGGTGGCCGGTCGCGGCATCGGCAACCTGCTGATCGAGGGCAGCGAGCATTTCCGGATGGACCTGGTGATCTTCGGCATGTTCGTGATCGGCCTGGTCGGCTGGCTGATGAACGCTTTCGCGCGACGGCTCGAGCGACGGCTCTCGCGCTGGACCGGCCGCACCTGAAACTTCTGCAAGGCATATGGAATGACTGAGATCACGACGCCCTCCTCCAACGAACTCGATATCCGTGGCGTCGGCAAGCGCTACGCCAACAGCCAGAGCGAGCACGGGGAACTGCAGGTGCTCGACGGCATCGACCTGCACGTGCCCGCAGGCCGCTTCGTGAGCATCGTCGGCGCCAGCGGGTGCGGCAAGTCCACGCTGCTGCGGCTCGTGCTCGGGCTCGACGACCAGTACGAAGGCCAGATCCTGCTCGACGGCCAGCCTGTCTCCGGAACCGGCCCCGAGCGCGGCATCGTGTTCCAGGACCACCGTCTCTTTCCCTGGCTCTCGGTCGAGCAGAACATTGCCGTCGGCCTGCGCAATGCGCCCTTCACGGCCGCGCAGAAGAAGGCGCTGGTGGCCGAGCACGTGGCGCTCGTCGGCCTGCAGGGCTTCGAGAAGTCCTGGCCGCACCAGATTTCCGGCGGCATGGCACAGCGCGTGGCGATCGCGCGCGGCCTGGTCAACCGACCGCGCGTGTTGCTGCTGGACGAGCCCTTCGGCGCGCTCGACGCGCTGACCCGCTCGCGTCTGCAGAACGAGCTGCAGCAGATCTGGCAGAAGGAGCGCATCACCATGCTGCTGGTCACGCACGACGTCGAGGAAGCGGTCTTCCTCGGCGACCAGGTAGTGGTGATGCAGCCTTCGCCGGGGCGCATCCGCCGCATCGTCGATGTCGATCTCCCGCACCCGCGCAACCGCAGCGACCCGCGCTTCATCCGGCTTCGCGACGACGTGCTCGGCGACTTCCTCGACGTCCGGACAGAGCCCCCGCCCGCACCGGCGCAAGCCTCGCCCCGCTGGCCGGCCGCGATCGGGCCGGCCGGCCTGCAGCTCGCCTGGTGAGCGGCGCAACCCAGTTCAAGACCCATTTCAAGACCCATTCCCCGGAACAAAGACCATGACCGCTTCCACGCGCCAGATCAAGCTGGGCGCCTTTCTCATGCAGACCGGCCACCACATCGCCGCCTGGCGCCATCCCTGCGCGCAAGCCGATGCCGGCAGCAACTTCCGCCACTATGTCGATCTGGTACGAAAGGCCGAAGCCGCCAAGTTCGATGCGATCTTCCTCGCCGATGCGGTGGGCGTGCGCAGCACCAACCTTCCCTCGCTCTCGCGCACCGCGCGCGCCGACCACTTCGAGCCGCTCACGCTGCTGTCCGCACTCGCCGCTGTGACGGATCGCATCGGCCTCATCGCCACCGTCTCCACCTCGTTCAACGAACCTTTCAACGTGGCGCGCAAATTTGCTTCGCTCGACCAGATCAGCGGCGGGCGTTCGGGCTGGAACCTCGTGACCTCCAGCGGCGGCGCCGAGGCGCAGAACTTCAACCGCGACGAGCATCTCGAGCACGCCCTGCGCTACGAACGCGCCGCCGAGTTCCACGACGTCGTCACGGGCCTGTGGGACAGCTGGGAAGACGACAGCTTCCCGCGCGACGCGGACAGCGGCCTCTACCTCGACCCCGACAAGCTGCACGTGCTCGGCCACAAGGGCAAGCATTTCTCGGTGCGCGGGCCGCTCAACGTTTCGCGCTCGCCGCAGGGCCGGCCGGTGGTGGTGCAGGCCGGCGCGTCGGAGGCCGGCAAGGACCTGGCCGCACGCACCGCAGAGGTCATCTTCGTCGCCCATCAGACCTTCGAGGAGGCCAAGGCGTTCTACGGCGACATCAAGGCCCGCGTGCGGCGCCATGGCCGCAGTCCCGATGACGTGAAGGTCATGCCCGGCATATTTCCCGTGGTCGGCCGCACGCAGGCCGAGGCCGAGGAGAAGTTCCAGCAGTTGCAGGACCTGGTCCATCCGACGGTCGGCCTCGAGCTCTTGTCCACCGTGGTCGGCGGTTTCGATCTCTCGGGCTACCCGGTGGATGGGCCGCTGCCCGAACTGCCCGAGACCAATGGCCCGAAGAGCCGCCAGCGGCTGCTGGTCGATCTCGCGCGGCGCGACAAGCTCAGCATCCGCGACCTGTACCTGCACATCGCCGGTGCGCGTGGGCACCAGCAGGTGGTCGGCACGCCCGAGCGCATCGCCGACCAGTTGCAGCAGTGGTTCGAGGAAGGCGGCGCCGATGGCTTCAACATCATGTCGCCGTGGTTCCCGGGCGGCCTGGACGATTTCATCGACGGCGTGCTGCCCGAACTGCGCCGTCGCGGCCTGTTCCGCACCGAGTACGAGGGCCGTACCCTGCGCGAGCACCTGGGGCTGAAACGCCCGGTTCACCCCGCGCAGGTCTCTGTGGCGGCGTGATCCTCGGTGACTCGCGACTCTCGGCGACGGTACTGCGCGCCGCCGATGCGCTCGATGCCGCCTGGGCGGATCGACTCGGCGAGGCCGCATTGACCGAGGCCTCGGTGGCGGTCGCCCAGGCCCAGTACTTTGCGGTGGAAGCCGCACTGCGCGCCTCCGAACTCGCCTTCGACGTCGGCGGGGCCTCGGCCACCGACCGGCGCCACAACATGGATCGCCACTGGCGCAACGCGCGCACGGTGGCCAACCACAATCCGCGCCAGTGGAAGGCCGCCGCATCGGGCGCCTGGCATCTCAAGGGCGAGGGACCACCGACCACCGGCTTGTTCTGAAAGCAGCCGGCCGGCCTTGCGCCTTGTGCGCATAAGCAGACTCGAATCGCTTCTATCGCCGAGTCCCGATCGGCCGAACAATTCAGGCCTCCCCGCGCCTGTCGCGTTCCTACCTCGACCCCGCCATGACTCACTCTTCGACGCTCGACGTCTCCCGGCCGGGCCCACCGGCTTCCGACCCATCGGCCCAACCGACGACCGCCTTTCGCATCGCGCCGTTGCAGGCCGCACTCGGCGCGCTAGTGACGGGCCTCGACGCCACGCGCCCGTTGCCTGCGAGCCAGGTGCTGTCGCTCAAGCAGGCGCTGCTCGAGCACCACGTGCTGGTCATCAAGGACCAGCTGCTCGAGGACGACGCGTTCGCGCGGCTCGCGAGCTACTTCGGCAGCGTGTTCCATCCGCCGGCCAACGTGCCTGTGCTGGGATCCGATCCCTATGGCGGAAACACGCCGGACATCGTGCACGTGTCCAACCTTGCCGGTGGCGTGCTCGGCCATGACGAGCTCTCCGCCCATGCCGACCATCACTGGACCCCCACGCCGTCCTCCGGGTCGCTGCTCTATGCGGTCGAGGTTCCCTCGGTCGGCGGCGATACCACCTGGTACAACCTGGCCCGGGCCTACGACGAGCTCGACGCCGGGACACGACGCGAGATCGACGGACTTCAGCTGATCACCTACAACCCTTTCTTGCGCAAGCTCAAGCCGCTCGCATCGGGCTTTGCGCTGTATCGCACGCCGGACATCGAGCCGCTCTCCCCGTTCGAGGTGCATCCGCTGGTGCGCACGCATCCGGACAGCGGTCGACGCATCCTGCACCTGGGCGCACGCACCGAAGTCGAGATCGTCGGCGTCGAGCCGCAGTACGGCGCAGCGCTGATAGGCCGCCTGCGCGAGCATCTGCTGCAGCCGCGCCATGCCTATACGCATCGCTGGTCGGTCGGTGACATCGTGTACTGGGACAACCAGGCCACGCTGCACGCCCGCAATGCCTTCGACAACGGCGAACGCAGGTTGCTCAAGCGCATCAGCCTCTCCGGCAGCAGGCCTTTCTGACATCCCCCTCTGTATGACCCTGAACCTTCCCGCAGCACTCGACCATCCCTGGGGCGCACCGCCCACGCGCCGCTATGAAGCGCTCGCCGAACGCTTCCGCCCGGTCTTCGCGCGCATCCGCGCGGGTGCCGTCGAGCGCGACCTCGCACACCGGCTGCCACATGAGGAGATCGGCTGGCTCAGGGAAGCCGGCTTCACCCGTCTGCGCCTGCCGACCAAGCTCGGCGGGGCGGACGCCAGCCTGCCCGAGTTGTTCGCTCTCCTCATCGAACTCGGCGCGGCCGACACCAACGTCGTGAACGCACTGCGGGCGCACTTCGGCTTCAAGGAAGACGTGTTGCTCGCCGCAGACTCGCCCTGGCGCGCCCAGTGGCTCGACCGCCTGTCGACCGGCGACTTGCTCGGCTCCGGCTTCTCCGAAACGGGCGACGCGAAGGTCGGCGCCTTCTCGACCCGGCTGCGTCGGACCGGCGAGGGCTTGCGCCTGTCGGGTCGCAAGTTCTACACCACGGGTTCGCTGTTCGCCGACTGGATCAACGCAGTGGCCGACAACGACGAAGGCGAACCGGTGATGGTCGCGGTGCCGCGCACCGCCGCAGGCGTGCAGGTGCTGGATGACTGGGACGGCTTCGGCCAGGCGCTCACCGCCAGCGGCACGGCGCAGTTCGAGAACGTCGCCATCGATCCGCAGTGGGTCAATCCGAACCCCGTTCGATTTCCCTATGCCTCGGCCTACTACCAGATGGTGCACCTGGCCTCGCTGGCGGGCATCGGACGGGCGTTGGCGGAAGACCTGGCCGAGCGCGTGCGCCAGCGGGACCGCACCTACAGCCATGGCAATGCAGGCCGTGTCGCCGACGACCCGCAGATCCTGCAGGTGGTCGGCCGCGTGCGCGGTGCTGCCTACGGTGCGGGCGCCGTCGTGCTGCAGGCCGCGGCCGCGCTGCAGCGCGCGCACGACGCCCACTTCGACGCACAGGCCACCGAGCAGGGGCGCGCCGCCGCCGCGCTCGCCGCCCATGTCGAGGTGGACCAGGCGGTCTCGGTGGTCACCAGCCTGGTGCTGGATGCGAGCACGGTGCTGTTCGACGCGCTCGGCGCATCGGCCACGCTGCGCACGCACGGCCTGGACCGCTACTGGCGCAATGCGCGCACCATCTCCTCGCACAACCCGCGCATCTACCGCGAGCGCCAGGCGGGAGCCTTCGCCGTGAACGGTGCGCCGCCGCCGACCTTCTACCGCGTCGGCACCGCCTGACTGGGGACTTGCTGCCCCATCGTCCCCTCGATTCGCACCGCGTGGTGCGCACGGTGCTTCACCTCCCGGAGTTCCCCCATGCTGTCCTCGCCAAGCGCGCCATCCTCGCGCAGCTTCCCCCGCCTTGCGGCCTTCCTGCTTGCCCTGTTGCTGGCCGGCGCCACCCACGCCGCGGACCTGAGCGTCGGCTTCATGCCGGGGCCCTACCGCGACGCCTTTGCCAAAGGCATCGAGCCGGTACTCAAGAAGCAGGGCTACACCATCAAGTACGTCGAGTTCAGCCAGGGCGTGCAGCCGAATGACGCGGTCGAGCGTGGCCAGATCGACGCCAACATCTTCCAGCACACGCTCTACCTGAATGCCACCAACAAGCAGCAGGGCTTCGACCTCGTGCCGATCGTGCACGTACCGACACCCCCGATGGGCCTGTACTCCCAACGCCACAAGACGCTCGCCACGGTACCGGACGGCGCCACCGTGACTCTGCCGGCCGATCCGGTGAATGCAGCGCGCGCGCTGAACATCCTGGCAGCCATCGGCTGGATCGAGCTCAAGCCGGGCGTGAGTCCACTGAGCGTGTCGGAGCGCGACATCGTCGCCAATCGCAAGCAGCTTCGTCTGGTGCCGCTCGATGCCGCGCAGGCACCGCGCTCGCTGGCCGATGCCGATCTCGCCGCGGTGCAGGGCAATTTCGCCGTGGCGTCGGGGCTCAAGCTGACCGACGCGCTCAAGCAGGAGGACATGACGCTGCCCTACGTCAACGTGGTGGCTGTCAAGCGCGGCAACGAAAACGCGAAGTTCGCGAAGGACATCGCCCTCGCCTACCAGTCGGCCGAGTTTCAGCAAATCTTCAAGGCCAACCCGGCGTGGGCCGGCTACCGCCTGCCTGACTACTTCTCGAAGTAAGGCCATGCCCGACTTCCCCGCCGAATACAAGACCCGCAACGTGGGCCGCCGGTTCGTCAGCGACCTCGTGCCAGAACCCGGAACTTTCCAATGAGTGGATCCGCGATCGCGCGCGCGCCGCGCCGCCTGCACCTGAACGTCAACATCCTGCACTCGGGCTTTCTGCCTTCGGCCTGGCGCCCGGCGTGCAGCGACCCGCGCGCCTTCATCGACGTGCGGCACTACATCCGCGTCGCGCAGATCGCCGAGGCGGGCAAGCTGGATGCGGTGTTCCTCGCCGACAACGCAGCCATCGTCGACCAGATCCACTTCCGCCCGATCACCGCGCTGGAGCCGACCGTGCTGCTGGCGAGCGTGGCCGCCGCGACGCGCCACATCGGACTGATCGCAACCGCCTCCACCAGCTACAACGAGCCCTACAACATCGCCCGGCGCTTCGCCACGCTGGACCACGTGAGCGGAGGGCGTGCGGGCTGGAACGTCGTCACGACCGCCGACCTGCCCTCGGCGCGCAATTTCGGCCGCGACGCGGTGCCCGACCACGCGCAGCGCTACGCACGTGCGGCCGAGTTCACCTCCATCGTCAAGGCGCTCTGGAACAGCTGGGAGGACGATGCCTTCATCGGCGATCAGGCCGCAGGCCGCTTCATCGACGCCGCCAAGGTTCGGCCCATCGCGCATCAGGGCGAGTTCTTCTCGGTACATGGGCCACTGACCCTGCCGCGCACGCCGCAGGGCCATCCGGTGCTGGTGCAGGCCGGCGGCTCGGGCGACGGCCGAGCACTGGCGGCCCGCCACGCGGAGGCGGTGTTCTCGGCCTCCCAGTCCTTCGGGGAAGCGCTCGCCTACGCGCGCGACCTCAAGTCGCGTGCCCAAGCGCTGGGCCGCGGGCCCGAGGCACTGCGCGTGCTGCCGGGCCTGACCACCATCATCGGCGACACCGAAGCGGCCGCGCGCCGCCGGCGAGACGAACTGGTCGACCTGATCCCGTGGGACTACAGCCTCACGCGGCTGGCCGGCATCCTGGGCATTGCGCCCGACCGGCTCAAGCTCGACGAGCGGCTGCCCGAGAACCTGTCGCTGCCCGGCGGCGGCAATGGCAACCACACCTTCTTCAACGCCACGCTCGCGACCGCGCGGGGCCTCGACCTCACGGCGCGCGAACTGATCCGCGAACTCGCGGGCGGCGGCGGCCACCGCGTGATCGTCGGCACGCCGGAGCAGATCGCCGACGACATCGAGCATTGGTTCAGGGCCGGCGCCGCCGACGGCTTCAACCTGATGCCGGACGTGCTGCCGGACGGCCTGCAGGCCTTCGTCGACGGCGTCGTCCCGCTCCTTCAGCGGCGCGGCATCTTTCGCACCGAGTACGAAGGCCGTACGCTGCGGGAGCATTTCGGTTTGAAACGGCCGGCCCACCCGACGCACGCCAGTGCCGCGGCCCACCCTCCTAGCAAGTCCATGCGCACCGCATAAGGTTGCACGTTTTCCTTCGTTCCGGAATGGATCGTCGGCGGGCACAGTCGTGCTTTTTCCATACGACATGCTCACCATCATGCTTCCTATCCGCCGCCGCGCCGCGATGACCGCTGCGTTGTCTCTTGCCTCCCTGACTCTTTTCAACACCGGTGCACTGCACGCGCAGGACAAGAAAACCCTCAAGGTCGGCGTCTCCGTCGGCAGCGGCGAGCAGATCTGGGAAGTCGTCAAGAAGGCGGCGGCGCGCGACGGGCTGGCGGTCGAGGTCGTCGTCTTCAACGACTACCAGTTGCCCAACGCCGCGCTGGCGGCCGGCGACCTCGACGCCAACGCCTTCCAGCACCAGCCCTTCCTCGACAACCAGAACAAGTCGCGCGGCTTCGACATCGTGCCGGTCGGTCTCACGATCACGGCGCCGCTGGGCTTCTATTCGCGCAAGATCAAGGCGATCGACGGATTGCCCGATGGCGCCTCGGTCGGCATCCAGAACGATCCTTCCAATGGCAACCGCGCGCTCCTGATGCTGCAGGAAGCGAAGCTCATCACGCTCAAGCCCGACGCCGTGAAGAACAACACCGCGACGCCGCTCGACGTGCTGTCGAATCCCAAGAAGCTCAAGCTGGTGCCGCTCGACGCGGCGCAGCTGCCGCGCTCGCTCGACGACCTGACAATCGCCTCGATCAACAACGACTATGCGGAGAAGGCCGGGCTGACGCTCGCCAAGGACGCGGTGATCAAGGAGTCGCCCAAGGGGCCGTACGCCAACATCATCGCGGCGCGCCGCGCCGACAAAGACAAGCCCTGGGCGCAACAACTCGTGAAGGCGTACCACTCGCCCGAGGTGAAGAGCTTCATCGAGACGAAGTTCAGCGGCGCCCTTGTCCCGGCGTTCTGAAAGATTCAGCTCGCCTGGCCGAAGCCATCGCGCCACATGTGCTGGGCCAGGCATCGGCATTCGATCTTCGGGCATTCGCACACCGACGGACTTGAAAGGACGATCAATGAGGACATCGAGCGCGGCGCCCCGATCGAGGGCGATCACATCCTCGGCGATTTCCTGCGCCGTGGACGCTGGTCAACCGCCGACACGGTTCTTCTGCCGCTGGCCCTCGAGCTGGCGCACGGCGCTCGGGCTACCGTTGCTGTCCCCACTTGCGGACCGTGAGTCGCTCGAGCGTCGCGAAGCCCAGGCTCTCGACCGCCAGGCCGATCAGCACCACCAGCGCGAGCCCTGCGAAGACGCGGTCGGTGTAGAGCTCGTTGCGATTCTGGAAGATGTACCAGCCGAGGCCGCCCTTGCCCGACGAGGCGCCGAACACGAGTTCGGCGGCGATCAGCGTGCGCCAGGCAAAGGCCCAGCCGATCTTCAGGCCCGAGAGGATCGCCGGCAGCGCGGCCGGCACCAGGATCTGCAACACGTAGCGCAGGCCCTTGAGTCCGTAGTTGCGGCCGGCCATGCGCAGCGTCTCGGGAACACCCTGGAAGCCCGCATAGGTGTTGAGGGCCAGCGGCCACAGCACCGAATGGATCAGCACGAAGACCAGGCTGCCACGCCCGAGGCCGAACCACAGCAGCGCCAGCGGCAGCAGCGCGATCGCGGGCAGCGGATTGAACATCGAGGTCAGCGTGCTCAGCAGGTCGCGGCCGATCTGCGTCGACACCGCGAGCGTGGTGAGGACAAAGGCCAACAGCACGCCGGCGACGTAGCCTTGCAGAAGCACGGCCAGCGAAATACCCACTTTCTCGATCAGTTCGCCGCTTGCAAGCCCCTCGACCAGCGCGCGTGCAGTCGCCGAGAAGGTTGGCAGCAGCAGATCGTTGTCCTGCCAGCGCGCAGCCACTTCCCAGATCACGGCGAGCACGATCAGGATCACGCTCTTGCGCAGCCAGCCCTGGGCCCAGAGGCGCGTGGCCAACGGCAGCGAGCGTTCGACCGGCAGCGCGGTGAAGGGCTCGAGCCGGCGCTCGTATTCGGGCCGCACCGGCGGATCGATGACATCGCTCATGCGGCCAATCCCTCTGCAATCGGCTCTTCGAACAGCAGCCGGTGAATGCGCTGCGCCGCGGTCTGAAACTCTGCGCCGCCCTGGCTCTCGAGCGTGAACCCGTGGCTGTTGATCTCGGCGCGCATGCGGCCCGGATGCGGCGACAGCAACGCGATCCGGTTTCCGACCACGAGCGCCTCTTCGATCGAATGCGTGACGAAGAGCAGCGTGAAGCGCACCTCGGCCCACAGCGCGAGGAGCTCTTCCTGCATCTTGCGGCGCGTGAGCGCGTCGAGCGCGGCAAAGGGCTCGTCCATGAGCAACACGCGTGGCTGCATCGCCAGCGCGCGGGCGATCGCCACGCGCTGCTTCATGCCGCCCGAGAGCTGGTGCGGATGGACGTCGGCGAAGGGCGCGAGGCCGACCTTGTCGAGGTAGTGCATCGCGCGCTCTGCGGCTTCCTTCCTGCCGAGCATGCGCGACGCCAGCAGCGGGAACATCACGTTCTGCTTGACCGTCTTCCATGGCGGGAGCTGGTCGAACTCCTGGAACACAACGATGCGGTCGGGCCCCGGCGCGGTGACTGAGCGGCCGGCGAGCCGGATCTCGCCCTCCACCGGCGCAATGAAGCCGCCGATCGCCTTGAGCAGGGTCGACTTGCCGCAACCCGAAGGGCCGAGCAGCACGAAGCGGTCGGCTTCGTGGAGGTCGAAGCTCACGCGGTGGGTGGCTCGCACCACTCGCTCGGGGGTACGGTATTCGAGGCTGACGCCGTCGACCTGCAGCAGCGCAGCGGGGTTCGGTGTCAGCGCCGGGATGCGCGGCAATCCGTCGCTGGAGATCGCTTGCCCCAGGTCGCGTTCCGCCACCGCGTCCACGCTGCGCCAGAAGGCCGACCCAGCGACGCGGGGTGCGTGAAGAACGGGCGAGGCCATCACGATCCCCGCTGCCAGCGGCGCTTCTCGGGCAAGCGCATGTCAATTGCCCCCCGCGATCTGGGCGTCGTCGAAGAAGTAGTCCTTCACCGAGGCCGGCTTGTTCTTGATGGCGCCCACGCGGTGCATGAACTCGGCCAGGGCATAGGTGTTCTGCGGCGTCGTCTTGAACTGGACCTGCGGGTTCTTGATGATCTTCAGCAGCAGTTCGCGATCGATCTTCGCGTTGCCGACCTTGATGTAGATGTCGGCGGCCTTTTCCGGGTTGGCGGTGACGAAGGCAGCGGCTTCGTTCAATGCATCGACAAATGCCTTGTAGGTCTTGGGGCTCTCGCTGCGGAACTTCTCGGTCGCGTAGAGGACGGTGGCCGAGGCTGGCCCGCCCAGGACCTGGTAGGAGTCGAGAACGATGTGCGCCTGCGGGTTGCCGGCCAGCTCCTGTTCCTGGAACGGCGGGTTGCCGAAGTGGGCGCTGATCTCGGTTCCGCCCTTGATGATGGCCGCCGCAGCGTCCGGATGTGGAACGGCGACGCTGAGCTTGTCGAGCCGGGCATGGTCCTTGTCGCCCCATAACTTGGCCGAGGCGAACTGCAGCACGCGCGACTGAACCGAAACGCCGACGGCAGGAACCGCGATGCGATCCCTGTCCGTGAAATCGGCAATGGTCTTCACCGCGGGGTTGTTGCTCACGAGGTAGTACGGGAAGTTGCCGAGCGACGCTACGCCCTTGACGTTCTGCTTGCCCTTGGTGCGATCCCAGATCGTGAGCAGCGGGCCCACGCCGGCGCCGGCGATCTCGATGTTCCCGGAGAGCAGCGCATCGTTGACGGCGGAGCCGCCCGAGAGCTTGACCCATTCGACCTTGGCGTCGATGCCCTCCGCCTTGGCATGCTTCTCGATCAGCTTCTGCTCCTGCGCGACGTTGAGCAGCAGATAGACGATGCCGAACTGCTCGGCGATGCGGATCTGTCCCTCGGCGTGCGCGGCGAGGTTGCCGGCCAGCAAGCCCAGCCCGACGGCCAGTGACGCGGCCTTGCGTGCGATGTGATTCATGAATGCGATGTCCTTCGGGAGTTCAATGGGGCGCGTCGCCGACGATGGTGGTGCGGTAGAGCTTGCGGCGCAGGTGGTCGGGCGTGCCGGCCGCCAGGTGCATCAGCGAGCGGTTGTCCCAGAACACGAGGTCGTGCGGCTGCCAGCGGTGGCGGTAGACGAACTCCGGCTTGACGCTGTGTGCAAACAGCTCGGCCAGCAAAGCGTCGCTCTCGCCCTTCGGCAGGCCGACGATACCGGTCGTGAAATGCTCGCTGACGAACAGCGCCTTCTTTCCGGTTTCGGGATGCGTGCGCACCACGGGCTGCACGGCGGGCGCGACCTGGTCGACCTGCTGCTGCGAAAGCTTGGGCCGCCACGGGTTCTTCGCGCGCAGTTCTTCGTATTTGGCGAGGTAGCTGTGCTCGGCCTTCATGGGCAGAATGCGCTGCTGCAGCGCCGGGGCCAGCGCTTCCCAGGCCAGGTGCTGGTCGGCGAACAGCGTGTCGCCGCCTTCGGCCGGCAGTTCCCGGGCATGCAGCAGCGAGCCGAGACTGGGCTTCGGCTTGTACGAGATGTCCGAATGCCAGTACACGCCCGCGTCGCCGAGGCCGATCGGCCCGCCGTTCTCCTTGATGTTGGAGACGATCAGGATCTCGGGATGGTGGGGCAGCTGGAACTGGTGCAGCACGTGGATCTCGAGCGGCCCGAAGCGGCGGCTGAACGCGATGTGGTCGGCGGGCGACACCTGCTGGTCGCGGAACACCACGACGTGATGATCGAGATGCGCGCGATGGATGCGTGCGAAATCGGTGTCATTGATCGGCTTCGAGATGTCGAGGCCGACGATCTCGGCACCGAACGGGGCGTCGAAGGGCCGAATCTCGAAAGTCTGGGCGGGTGCGTGGGGCGACAGGACGTCCGGCATGAAAGGATCGGTTGTTGGTGAGAGCGACCCGCGACTGTAGGTGTCGCGTTTGCGATCAGGAACAACCCATTTTTCGCTTGCTTATGAACAAACTATCTGAGGCGCGATGCGCCTCGCCCCCACCGCTCAACCCGCCCGCCGCTGCCCCGCCAGCCTGCGCACCACGGCCACCAGTCGGTCGATCTCGTCGAAGGTGTTGTAGAAGGCCAGCGACGGCCGCACTGTGGTCTCGACGCCATTGCGGCGCAAGATCGGCTGCGCGCAGTGGTGTCCGGTGCGCACCGCGATCCCCTCGTCGTTGAGCGCCTGGCCCACCTCCTCGGTGCTGTAGCCGTCCAGCACGAAGGACATCACGCTGGCCTTGTCGGCCGCGGTGCCGATCAGGCGCACGCCCTTGATGGCACCCAGCTGCCGCATGCCGTAGACCAGCAGCTCGTGCTCGTAGCGCGCGATGTTCTCGATGCCGACCTTGTTCACGTAGTCGATCGCGGCGCCCAGACCCACCGCGTCCGCGATGTTTCCGGTGCCGGCCTCGAACTTGTTCGGGATCGGCTGGAAGACGGTCTTCTCGAAGGTCACGTCGGCGATCATGTTGCCGCCGCCCTGCCAGGGCGGCATGTCCTCGAGCACCACGCGCCGGCCCCAGACCACGCCGATGCCGGTCGGACCGAACACCTTGTGGCCGGAGAAGACGAAGAAGTCGGCGCCGATGTCCTGGACGTCGACCCGCATGTGCGAGACCGACTGCGCGCCATCGACCAGCGCCAGCGCGCCGGCGCGGTGTGCGAGCGCTACGATCTCCTTCACCGGCACCACCGTGCCGAGCGCGTTCGAGACCTGCGTGACGGCGACGATCCTTGTGCGGTCGTTGAGCAGCTTGCGGTACGCGTCGAGCAGCACCTGGCCCGAGTCGTCGACCGGGATCACGCGCAGCTTCGCGCCCTTGGCCGAAGCGAGCTGCTGCCAGGGCACGATGTTGGCGTGGTGCTCCAAGTGGCTCACGATGATCTCGTCGCCCTCGCCCACGTGCTGGCCGCCCCAGCTCTTGGCCACCAGGTTGATGGCCTCGGTGGTGCCGCGCACGAAGATCACCTCGTTGACGTCGGGCGCGTTGATGAACTTTCGCACCCGCTCGCGCGCACCCTCGTAGGCATCGGTCGCGCGCGCGGCGAGTTCGTGCGCGGCGCGATGGATGTTCGAGTTCTCGTGTTCATAGAAATACGCGATGCGGTCGATCACCGACTGCGGCTTGTGCGTGGTCGCGGCGTTGTCGAACCAGACCAGCGGCCGGCCGTTCACGCGCTCCTGCAAGACGGGGAAGTCGCGCCGCACGGCATGCACGTCGAAGGGCTGGCGCTGGCCGGCGGCGACCGTCGGCACGTCGCCGTGCGGCGACGGTTTGGCCGGCGTGACGTAGCCGCTCGGCAAGCGGACCGCGTCGACGAAGTAGTACTGCGGCCGCGTCGAGGCATCGGCAGCCGACCCGGGTTGCCCTGGCGGCTTCGCTGCCAGCAGGCCCTGGACATCGGCGCCATCGGGCTGCGCGAACGGATAGCCGGCCAGGTCGTCGTGCACGCGCGGTGCGCTGTCGGTGCCGCGGCCGCCCGCCGACGGCTGGCCGTGGCTGTCGCCAAGAAAGTAGAACGGCGAGGCGCCCACAGCCGGATGCGCGCCCGCCCGCGCGGGCGTTGCCGCCTGCGCCTCGGGCACGCCGAGCACCGCACCGCCGAGGCGCGGCTCGTAGGCCGGCAAGGCACCCAGCACGTTCTCGGGCACGCCGTTGCCCGCCAGCGCGTGCGGTTGCGCCGCCGGTGCGCGGTTGCCGAGCGCCAGCACTTGCGTCGGGGAAGCCGGAATCAGGTTGGTGCCCGGCACCTGCCCTTGCGGGATCGGCGTGCCCGGCACGCTGGCGCCGAAGCCGGCCGGGCTCACCAGCGGCGAACCCGGCGGCGCGAGCTGCGAAGGCGCCTGCACGCCGGGCGGTGCGGCCTGGCCCGGCAGCGCCGCGAACAGTTGGCTCGCCATGCGCGCGAGGATGGCCGGGTCGAACGGCGCCTCGGCTTGCTGCGGCACTTGGGGCAGGCCGTGTGGAGAAAGTGACGTGCTCACCTGGTGGCTTACTTGTAGGTGTCGGCGTAGTCGTGGTACTTGCCGATCTCGACGTCGTCGAGCACCGCCAGCGCGTCGGTGGTCAGCACCGCGACCGAGCAGTACAGCGAGATCAGGTACGACGCGATCGCATGGTCATTGATGCCCATGAAGCGCACCGACAGGCCCGGGCTCTGTTCGCCGGTCAAGCCCGGCTGGAACAAGCCGACCACGCCCTGGCGCTTGTCGCCCACGCGCAGCAGCAGGATCTTGCTCTTGCCGTCGGCCACCGGCACCTTGTTCGACGGGATCAGCGGAACGCCGCGCCAGGTGATGAACTGCGAGCCGAACAGGCTCACGGTCGGCGGCGGCGTGCCGCGTCGCGTGGCCTCGCGGCCGAAGGCGGCGATCGCCAGCGGATGGGTCAGAAAAAAGGCGGGCTCCTTCCAGACCTTGGTCAGCAGTTCGTCGAGGTCGTCCGGCGTCGGCGCGCCGGTCAGCGGGAAGATGCGCTGCTCGTCGGTGACCTGGGACAGCAAGCCGTAGTCCGGGTTGTTGATGAGCTCGCTCTCCTGGTTCTCCTTGATCGTCTCGATGGTCAGGCGCAGCTGCTCCTTGATCTGGTCGTGGGGGCTGCTGTAAAGGTCGGAGATGCGCGTGTGAACGTCGAGCACGGTGCTGACCGCATTGAGGTTGTATTCGCGCGGATGGTCTTCGTAGTCGACCCAGGTGCGCGGCAGCTGGTTCTCGCTTTCCTTGGCCGTGCAGACGACCTGGATCGACTCGGGGTTCTTGACCTTGTTCAGGCGGTAGATGCCGGCCTCGACCGGCACCCATTGCAGCAGGTGCGTGAGCCAGCGCGGACTGATCGTCTCGAGCTGGGGAACGCTCTTGGTGGCGTTGGCTAGCTGGCGGGCGGCGTTGTCGCCAAGGGCGGTGGTACCACCGACGGTTGCGGTCATGGGAAAGGACTCCGTGGTTCGAGAAAGGACGATTGCAGGAAAGTGTCTGGGGATTCGGGTTTTCCCTCAACGGGCTATAGCCGCCAAACTGATGAGCTGTCCGGCACGCTGTTCGCCGAGTTGCTCGCAGCGCGAGAGCAAGGCCGCCACGTCGAGCTGCAACGCCACGGCGATCTTCTCCGCGGTGACGATGGAGGCGATCACCCGCCCCCTCTCGATCTCGCCGACATAGGAGCGATCCAGCTCCGAACGCTCTGCCAGCTGCACCTGCGACCAGCCGTTCTGGACGCGCAGTTGGCGCACGGTCACCCCGAAGCGCTCCACCAGTGCGCTCACCGGACAGCCACCGCAAGTGCCTCGCCGCCCGACGCGGCGTTCTGCAGGCCGGCCTGGGTCACGCTGGCGCCGGGCGGCACGTCGTCGGTCAACCAGACGTTGCCGCCGATGACCGCACCGCGGCCGATCGTGACGCGCCCGAGGATCGTCGCGCCCGCATAGATCACGACCTCGTCCTCCACCACCGGATGCCGCGGCAGGCCCTTCTGTAGCAGGCCGTGGGCATCGACGGGAAAGCGCTTGGCCCCGAGCGTCACCGCCTGGTAGACCCGCACGCGCTGGCCGATCACCGCGGTCTCGCCGATCACGACACCCGTGCCGTGGTCGATGAAGAAGCCGCTGCCGATCTGCGCGCCCGGATGGATGTCGATGCCGGTCTGTCCGTGGGCCAGCTCGGCCACGATGCGCGCCAGCAGCGGCAACTGCAGCCGATAGAGCTGGTGCGCCAGCCGGTGGTAGATCATCGCCAGCACGCCCGGGTAGCACAGCAGCACCTCGTCGACGCTGTGCGCCGCCGGGTCGCCCTGGTAGGCCGCGGTCACATCGCTGTCGAGCAGCCGGCGAATCCCCGGCAGGGCCGAACCGAATCCGCGCACGGCCTCGCGCGCCTGGGCATCGATCTCGGCCGCCGCGCGCGGCGCACGGCGCCCCACGTACTGGAGTTCGAGCCGCGCCTGCTCCAGCAAGGCATGCAAGGCGGCATCGAGCGTGTGGGCCACGTAGAAGTCCTCGCCGTCGTGGCGCAGGTCCGAGGGGCCGAGTCGCATCGGAAAGAGCGCACCCTTGAGCTGCTCGATCACGACCGAGAGCGCATCGCGCGACGGGAACTCCCGACCGGCGGGCTCGCGCGATCGCTTCTGCGCATCGCGCCATTCGTCGCGCACGCTGCGCAGCGCCCCGACCACCTGGTCGATATCGAATCCCGACATTTCCTTCCTCCTCGATTCGGTCACGCGCCGGGCGCGTGCTCAGTCCTGGACCCAGGGCAGCTTGTGAAAGCGCCAGCCGTCCGCCGAGCCGCGGTGCTGGTCGCCATCGATCTCGCCCTCGAATCCCTCCAGCACGTTGAGCACATGGCTGAAGCCTGCCTTGGCCGCCGCCTCGGCGGCCAGCGCCGAGCGCTTGCCGCTGCGGCACAGCAGGAGCACCACGGCGTCCTTGCCGCCGTCCTTGGCCAGCTTTGCCTCGAGCTCGCGCACGAAGCGGGGGTTGCGCGTGAGCGCGGTGCCTGTGGCCCAGGGCACGTGCAGGCTGTGGGGCACGTGGCCCACGAACTTTCGCTCCTCGCCCGAACGCACGTCGACCAGCACCGCTTCGCGCTGCTGAACCAGCTGCCACGCGACCGGCGGCGCGACACCCCCGGCATAAGCCAGGTTCTGTTGCTCCGCTGCGGCCCGGGCTTGCTCCAGCGCGGCCGGCAGTGCGAGGGATTCGACGTCCGATGACATGAAAAAGTACTCCGTTGATTGAGTGGTTGCGGGTCTCGCCTTGATGGCGATAGACCACTCTAGGTCGGACCACGGTCAACACAAACGACCGAAAAGTCGATTCCTAACAACCATCTCATCTATCGCCTGCGGCCCGATGCAGTGCACCAGGATGGGCAGGCCGCGCAAGCCCGAGGTGTTCTCGCAGGGTTCGGCCTTGGTAGTCGGTGCGGAACAGTCCACGCCGCTGAAGTTCGGGAATCACCAGCTCGGCAAAATCCTTGAGTTCGTGCGGCAGCGTCGGCGCCAGCACGTTGAAGCCGTCGGCCGCACTCGTGGTGAACCAGTGCTCGAGCTGGTCGGCAATCGATTCGGCCGTGCCGACGAGGGTCCAGTGCCCGCGCGCGCCGGCGACCTTTTCATAGAGCTGGCGAATCGAAAGGTTGTCGCGCCTGGCCATCCCCTCGAACAGTTCCTGCCGGCTTTTCCATCCTTGCGTGACCGGCAGGTTCTTCGGGAAGGGCCCATCCATGTCGTAGCCCGACAAGTCGACATTGCCCAGGAAGGTCGACAGCAGGCCGACACCCAGAACGGGGTCGATCAAGCCTTGCAGCTGGTCGAACTTGTCCTGCGCCTCCTGCCGGCTGCGCCCGACAAAGGGCGAGATGCCGGGCAGGATCTTGAGTTGATCGGGCATGCGGCCATGTGCGGCCAGCCTGCCCTTGAGGCCGCTGTAGAACGCCCTCGCCTCGTCAGCGCTCTGCTGGGCGGTGAACACCACCTCGGCAGTCGCCGCAGCCAGTTCCTGTCCATCGCCGGAAGACCCGGCCTGTACCAGCACCGGATAGCCCTGGGGCGAACGCGGCGTCTGCAGGGCGCCGTGCACCTTGTAATGCTCGCCCTCGTGCGCCACGCGGTGCAGCCTGGCCGGGTCGAAGAAGCGGTTGGCCGCCTTGTCGTGGACGAACGCATCATCCTCCCAGCTGTCCCACAAGCCCTTGACGACCTTCACGTACTCGTGGGCACGGGCGTAGCGGTGCGCATGGCCGAGTTGCTGGTCGAGACCGAAGCTGCGGGCCTCGAAGTCGCTGCCGGAGGTCACGAGGTTCCAGCCGCTGCGGCCGTGGCTGACCTGGTCGAGCGCCGCGTACTTGCGCGCCAGATGGTAGGGCGGCAGGTAGGTCGACGAGACCGTGGCCACCAGGCCGATGTGGGTGGTGGCCTGCGAAAGCGCTGCCAGCGTGACGAGCGGATCGAGCGGATACCAGAGCGCATTCTTCGCCACCACGCCATCGGGCGGACCCGGCATGCCGACGTTGTCGGCGAAGAAGATGGCATCGAACTTGGCATGCTCCGCGATGCGCGTCCATTCCTTCAGCGACTCGATGCGGCTGGCCGCTGCGGGATCGACGTCCGGGTGGCGCCAGGCCGCCAGGTGATGGCCGACGCCGAAGAAGAAGGCACCGAGGTGCATTTGCCTGCGAGGAGTGTTCATGCGCCGTGCGTCGATTCGGCAGGCCAGAACACCAGCGCCCGGAGTTCGATGCTGCGACGCGGCGGCGCATCGGGCGGTGTGTCCGGATGAACGAACGCACTGTGCGCCGTCAGGCGCGCCGTGCCGTCCTCGCGCGAGTCGTAGATCTTCAGGAGCAGAGGCTCGTCGCTGCGCAGCCGTGGGAACCAGTACCAGCGGTGATCGGGATTGTGCAGAAACGAATAGGTCTCGCCCACCTTGTCGGCGTAGACCAGATCGCTGGGCACCAGATCCCCGGGCGCAATGGAGCGCGCATCGCAGAGCGCCAGCGGCAGTTGCTCCACCGTCGCCAGCGGCCGCCACAGATTGATGATGGCAAAGCGATGCTTCAAACGTTCGGCCGCCTCGTCGGCGGGCAGGTGGTCGCGCACCCGGCGCGGGCCCGAAACGAAGGTCTGGTCGTTGTGCACCCGCCGCACGGGTTCGCGCAGCGTCTTCGTGGCGCGCGATCCGTTCGCGCTGTCGCGCAAGGTATGGTCGAACACCACGACCTTCTCGGCACCGGTCGCGGCGCGCAGCAACGCGGCCGATTCGGGGTAGTAGACCGTGCGGATGGCCGCATCGTCGCTGAAGTCCGTCAACGCGCTGCGGTGCGCGACCTGCGAGAAGCCACTGCGGTCGAGCGAAAGCTCGCCCAGCGCGGCCAGCGAGCGCCCATCGTGGATCGTGACCCACTCCGGCGCCAGCTCGCCGGTGTTCCAGGGAACGCCGGCAGGCGGCTCGAAGGTGTAGCTGACTGGACGAACGCCCCGGGGTGCCAGGTAGTTGAGCTCGGCCTTCACGGCCGAGGCGTTCGCGACGCCCGGCCACGCATTCAGTACGGCACTCATGGGTTCACCTTAGAAGGGGTCCTTGAACGGGCGCAGGTCGGGGCGTGCTGGTCGTCACGCAGACCCAGTGGCGAGTCCGCTCGCACCACGATCGCCTGCGCGGTCGGCGACGGTGGCCGGCCGTACGCCGCCGCGGCTGCGCGGACGCGCCGCATGATCCGAACCGGGACATAGCCGTGCGGTGCACGACGGGCCACTTCGCGCGGCGAGACTGGCGCGATCTGCCAGACCGAAGCCGTTCGCGCGATCACGCGGCGGGCATGCTCGGCGGGCGTCAATTCAGCATTGCGTGTCATGAGGAGCCAGTCGACCCGGAGGAAATGTGATGTCGGTCATGGGTGATGGAATGAGATGGTGCTTCGGACTCAATTGCATATCGCCAGAACAGCCGACCTCGCCGCAAGTTCAGGCCGATGCGGGCAGGCCCGCCGGTGTGATGGCCTTCGAGCGGCGTGCGTCGACGCTCCACGGGCCAGCGCCCGCAGCCGCGAGGTACAGGAACACAAAGGAAAACAACACGGCCGCTTCGCCCTGGTTCAGGGACGGGGCCAGCACGTAGCCCTTGGTGGCGTGGCCCAGAAAATAGGCGAAGGCCAGCAGCCCGGAGAGGATGAACGCCGTCGGACGCGTGAAGAGTCCGATCAGCAGCAGCGCACCTCCGACCAGCTCGAGAACGCCAGCGACGCCGAGGAGGGACACGATCTGGAGATTGTCGAAATAGGCCACGTGAGGAAAGCCCAGCAGCTTGGCCGACCCATGCTGGATCAACAGGAAGGCCGAGACGATGCGCAGCACGGACAGGGCGCGTGGCGCCAGGAGTTCAGGATTGCGAAGCGACATGATGAGCCAATCGATGGTGAAGGTGGGAAGCCCAGGGTGACGAGTTGCGGGGCTTCGACCTGGCGGATTCTGCGGACACGCGACACGCCTGCAAACGAAGGAATACGAGTTTGCAGATGCGTTTTCCGTTGACCCTCCGGGCGCAGGCATCAGAAAGCCGGGGCACAAGCATCGAAGCAATCGGTCTTCGGCGGCGTCGCCCACGATCGCCTACAAAGGCGATCCGATCCGAGCCGAGGGCTTCCGCCGTTGGCCAGCGGCTCAACTGACACGACCTGGCCACCGACCACCCGAGACAACCACCCCGTCAGGCCAGTGCGAGCGTCGGCACCGTCAGTGCACGCTGCCCGCGTTGCCGCAACACAGGCACCGCGCGCTCGACCGCCAGCGCGATCCGGGCGCGCAGCGCGTCACTGTTTACGCGGTAGTTCGCGAACTCCTTGTCGGTCGCATAGACGCCGATGGGCAGCGTGTGGGACTGGAAGAAGCTGAACAACGGCCGAAGTTGGTGATCGATCGCCAGCGCATGCCGGTCACTGCCTCCCGTCGCGGCGAGCAGCACAGGCACGTCAACGAGAGAGTCCTGGTGCACGAAGTCGAACAGGTGCTTGAAAAGACCGGTGTACGAGCCCCGATAGATCGGGCTTGCGACCAACAGCAGGTCTGCCGTTTCGATGTCGCGCAGGATCGATTCGACCTCGGACGGAAGGTGGTTGCGTTGGAGCACGTTACCGAACTTCGGGACGATCTCTCCGAGTTCGATGAGCCGCGTTTCGACGGGCAATGCGTCAGTCAATCCCTCGAGCAGTTGTTCAACCAGCACGAGGGTGCGGGACGGGCGTTGCAGGCCGCCGGAGACGGCGACGATCTTGAGTCTTTTGGCCATGTTGAGCGTTGTGTGAAGTGTTTTGCCTGTTGACCGTGAGCACGGGACAACGAGCGGGCCTCATGTGCGACGGCAACGGTGACGTCGACGAGGCTGCCGCGCGCGGCGAAAAATTGCAGGACACATGACTGTGCAGCCGCCGAGTGCCCTCCGGTGCAGGCGACCTAGAACCATTTCGGCTATCGATATGCGAATTTCGGAGTCAATCGATGCGCAAGGCGAAGCCCGACCAAGGGGTCGGGCCCACCAACCATGTCGCGCAGGCTCGGTTGGAAGTGATGCTGACCTGCGCTGCGCTGGTACGCGGCCTATCCGCTGAGCCTGCGGCACACGAGGAGATGATGGCCGGGGCGGCATGCCCCTTCGTCGCGCGCCACAGCGTTGCTGCGACAGAACCCTCTTCGCATTGAAGGCCCGCCGCACTCAGGAACGACTCAAAATGAGACGGCGATCCAATGTCGGACGTTTTCTTCTCGGAGAGGTTCCATGCTGCATCCGAGTGGTTCACCCGCCACTCGACCTCGTCGAACAGGATGAGCGTTCAGCGCTGCGAGGCCTCACTGAACGACCGGCCCCCTTCCGGGCCGTCCGGGGATAAGCGAAAGAATTCGATCCGAGATACCGCCATCCACTGTCAGGCTCTGCCCGGTCACATATGCCGCGCCCGCGCTGGCGAACCATGCAACGACCGCACCTATCTCCTGCGCCGTACCAATGCGCCCCATCGGCACCAACGACAGGCGTTGATCGAGTATCGCGTCGTCCTGATAGACCGCCTCTGTCAGAGGCGTACGAATCATGCCCGGACACACGGTGTTGACGCGGATCCGGTCGACCGCCCACTCCTGTGCAAGTTGGCGGCATAACATGATGAGTGCAGCCTTTGATGCCGAGTACGCGCCGTAGCCGGGATGGGGCAATAAGCCCGACATCGAGGCCACCGCGATGATGCTTCCCCCCGTGCGCATCAGTTGTGGTCGTGCGGCTTGCGATAGCAGGAAGCACGATCTGGCGTTGAGATTGAAGGTCTTGTCCCACTGGGCCAACGGCAGGTCGGCCAGTTTCCCGGGTCCGGAGGCGCCAGCATTGCATATCAGTGTCGTCAAGTCACCGCCTTTATTCGACGCCTGCGCGATCAGCGCCGAACACTGCGCGGCATCCGTGATGTCCCCCGTGACGCCGCTTGCAGTCGCACCCGCGGCGCGAAGCTCCTCGAGCAGGCCATCGATCTTTTCGCCTCCTTGCGAGGCGGCAGCGCTGATGTGTATCGGCGCGCCGTCCTCGCGCGCTTGCTTGATCAGCGCAAAGCAGATTCCACGACCTATGCCGCCGGTGGCGCCAGTGACAAGGGCATGAACGGGAGGCAGATGGAATGTTTCGGTTTTCATGAGGCCTATTGGAAGTAGTGCCGGATAGTCGACGCGATTCCGCCAGAAAGGCTTGTGCGCTGGCGGGGAGGCAACAAGGCGTCCAATCCTTCCTCCGCAATGCCTGAAGCAATGGTGAGTGGCGGACCTTCTGCGTTGAGTCGGGCCCCCGGAACTTGGCGCCGAATCTCAGCAATGAACTCTTCCACGGTCGCCGATTCCCCAACCAGGTTGCATACATTGGCGCCCTGGGTCGGCGTCAGCAACGCTTGTTCAAATGCATGCGCTGCGTCCTCGACGAAGATCAGGCCCGATGCGCCGGTGTAGCCGATCGTGAAAGCCTCACCGCGTGCCGCGGCGCGGCACGCCAGGCTGGGACCGGCGCTCACGCCGGTCTCACGCCCCGGTCCGTAGACGACGAATGGCCGCAGGCCGACGCTCGCCACGCGATGCTCATGCCAGTAGGCACGCGCAGATCCTTCGACCGCCAGCTTGAAGGCACCGTAGTGCGTCGCGGGCATCGGACGCTGCGCATCGTCCGGACCATAGACGCCAGCGGAACTCGCGTAGACGAGCTGGCCGATGCCCTGGGCACGCACTGCGTCGAACACGTTGAGCGAACCGATCAGATTGATCTCGGCGCCAAGCACCGGGTTTGCACTGCAGTCCGGTGTCAGCACACCGGCCAGATGAACGACACCGTCGCAGCCTGCCATGGCCTGGCGTACGTCGTCGGCCCGGCGGATGTCACCCACTCGCCAGTCGAGTTCCCGGGCCAGGGAGTCGCCAGCGATGGCGGCCACTGTGCTGCGCCTCTCCTGGACGTCGAAAACGCGCGCCTGAATGCCACGCATGCTCAGGCGACGCACGATCCAGGCGCCAAGAAAGCCGCTGCCGCCCGTGACCAGCACTCTCTTCAACTGTGTTCCTCCGGCAGTCGGAGCCGTCATCCTTGGGCCATCTTGCACAGCGGCGACGCTGGCGGTGTCAGCGAGGCGGGGTAGATGTGCTCGATCACCGGAGCGATCGCGCCGTCGACCGGCTTGGCACGCGCGACGTAGTTGGGCAGCAAGAGCTGGTTGTCGGCAGCGCGCATTGTGACCTTGCCGTAGATCGTCTCGATCTCCGCGCCGCGGAGTGCCTTGCTGACCTCCGCAGGCTTGACGCTTCCGGACTTCCTCACGCCCTCGAACATGACCTGCATGCCGTTGTAGGCCTGACCTTCGTTGTCGGTGGGGACACGGTTGAACTTGGCCTTCCAAGCCGCGACGAACGCCTTGCTGTTCGGGTTGTCGAGCGTCGCTGTGTAGGCGGTGTTGCCGGGAGTTCCTTCGAGCGCCTTTCCGGTCGCATTGATCATGAAGTTCTGAATCAATGCATGGCCGATCAGCTTGGTCTTCGGGATCAGGCCGAACTCCTCCGCCTGCTTGACGAAGGCGATCGCGTCACGGCCGGTCTCTGCAACCCAGATCGCCTCGACGTTGGCGTCCTTCAGTTGTGCGATGTAGGGCGAAAAGTCCTTGGTCCCCAGCGGCACGTAGAGGCTCAGCTTGACGCTCTTGCCCGCGGCTTCGGCCGCCTTCTTGAAGGATTCACCCGAATCGCGGCCCCACACGTAGTCGGCGGCGAGTACTGCAAAGCTTTTCTCAGGAAGCCCCTTGGCCCACTCGTTGATCATCGCGATGTCCATCGCGTCTGAATGGTTGGTGCGAAAGCTGCGCGGCTTGCAGGTGTCGCCCGTGAGCTTGTCGGACTTGCTGGCCACCACGAAATAGGCTGCATCCCAGCGGTCCAGATTCTGGGCGATCGCCAGCGAGATCGACGACGGGATTGCGCCGATCAGCAGGTTGTTGCCATCGCGCGCAAGCTTTTCGGCCACCCGCCGTCCGGCATCGGGCGTGCCTTCGTCATCGCCCTCCTGCACCTCGACCTTCCGGCCGTCGACGCCGCCTTTGCTGTTGGCTTCCTCGATGGCGAACTTGACTGCGCGCATCACCTCCTCGCCCTGCTGGGCGAACACGCCCGACTTGGACGATACGAGGCCGACCTTGACGGGCTCTTTGCCCTGTGCGAGCGCCGCCAGCGGGAGTGCCGCGCCGAGCGCAAGGACGGATGCAGCGCAGAGCTGCAAGAGGGGTTTCTTTGTGGGCATGTGTGTCTCCAGAATCAAACGCCGGAGGCGGTCCGGCGGCCGTAACGAAAGAACGGGGCATCGACCGCCGCAGGCTCAGACCATCACGTGCGCTTCGAGGTCGTGCAGGCCTTCACGGCTGTTGTGGACCGGCCCCTGTGCGACGACCGAGCCCTTCGCCATCGCGTAGTAGCGGCTGGCGACGCGCACCACGAGACTCATGTTCTGCTCGATCAGCAGCAGCGCGGTGCCCTGGCCGGCCACCCGGTTGAAGATCACGGCCAATTGGTCGACGATCACCGGAGCCAGGCCTTCGGTCGGCTCATCCAGCAGGATGAGGGAGGGGTTCGCCATCAACGCGCGGCCCACGGCCAGCATCTGCTGCTGGCCGCCCGAGAGCGCGGTGCCGGGCGTGTGGGAACGCTCCTTCAGGATGGGGAAGAGTTTGTAGATCTCCTGCACGGTCCACGGACCTTTGCGGCCGACGGCAGCACCGAGTTGCAGGTTTTCCTCGACGCTGAGATTGGCCACGATTCGGCGTCCCTGCGGAACCACAACCACGCCCTGCTGGGCCGCCTGGTAGGTTCGCGGCCGCGCCAGCAACTTCCCGCCGACCTGCACCCGCCCGCCGCGCAATGCTGCCAAGCCAAGGATGGTGTTGACCACCGTTGTCTTGCCCATCCCGTTTCGCCCGACCAGGGCCACGCGTTCGCCCGCGTGCACTGCCAGGCTCAGGTCATGCAGGATGTGGGCCGAGCCGTAGAAGGCGTTGACCTTCTCGAGTTCCAGCAAGGAGCTTGTCATGCCGCGCTCCCCAGGTAGGCTTCTCGCACGCGCGGATCGGCGCGCACGGCGGCCGGTTCGCCACTTGCGATGACGCGGCCGAGCTCGAACACGGTCACCACGTCCGAGATGCCGAACACCACGTCCATGTCGTGCTCGACCAGCAGCACCGAGACGTTCCAGCGCGAGGTCAGCGCCTTGAGATGCTGGGCCAGGTCCAGCGATTCCTTGACCGAGAGACCGGCCATCGGCTCGTCCAGCAGAAGCACGGCTGGCCGGCCGACCAGCGCCAGCGCCAGGTCGAGCCGGCGCTGTTCGCCGTAGCCCAGGTCATCGGCCACGTCGTCGGCGCGCGGGTGCAAATCCAACTCCCTGAGCACTGCCTCGGCGTCGGCCTCGTAACCCTCTGGATTCATGCGGTGCGAGGCCAATTCGACCTGTCGGCGCACCCTCATCTGGCCGAAGATGCTCGTGCGCTGGAAACTGCGTGAGAGCCCGCGCATGCGCCGCTCCACCACACCAAGGGCGGTCACGTCCTGGCCGCCCAGCATCACCCTGCCGCGCGTCAGGCGGCGACGACCGGTGATGGCGTCGATCACGGTGGACTTTCCTGCGCCGTTGGGACCGATCAAGCCGCGTATCTGGCCGCGCTCCAGGGTCAGGCCCACGCCGTCCACCGCCTTCACCCCACCATAGTGAATGGCGACATCGTCGGCCTGCAACACATAGTCGTTCATGGTTGTCGTCTCCTCTCTGACTGTCAGTGCACCGAGGCCGGCCGGCCCGGGGCGTCCACCTCGCGGCGCTTGCCCTTGGCCAGGCGCTCGAATGCGCCGGCGATGCCGGTGGGCGAGAACACGATGACGGTGATGAGTGCGACGCCGAAGATCGCCATCCAGTGATTGGCGTAGTCGCCCAGCACATCCTTAAACAGGAAGTACACGATGGCGCCAAGCGGTGGGCCCCACAGCGCCTTGTAGCCGCCCACCACCACCATCATCAACGCCACGCCCGACACGCTCCAATGCAGCGCTTCGGGCGATACGAAGCCGGTGTTCAGCGCCGACAGCAGTCCAGCCAACGCCACCACGGTTGCCGACAACGCATACACGCCGGCGCGCGGCAGCAGCGTGCGCACACCGATGAAGCGCGCGCGCTCCTCGTTGTCTCGGACCGCCTCGGTCACGCTGCCGAAGCGGCTGCGCAGCAGAAACGCGAGCGCCAGCATCAGCAGGACCAGGACCGTCCAGCAGATCAGAAAGAGCACCACCGGCTTGTGCAGCAGCGACTGCGGAACGCCGAACAGCGTGGCGGGCCAGTTGACGTTCATGCCGTCGGCTCCGCCAGTCAGTCCACGCGAGCGCGAGGCGGTGAGGAAGAACATCTGGCCGATGGCCAGGGTCATCATGCTGAAGGCAACGCCCGGCACTCTCACAATCACGAGCCCGACGACAAAGGCACAGAGCGCCACCATGGCGAGAGTGCAAAGGATGGCCAGCTCGGCCGGCATCCAGCCCAGTTCCAGCACGATGCCCATCGAGTAGCCGGACAGGCCGAAAAACAGCGCATGGCCAAAGCTGACCATGCCGTTCTGCCGCAGCAGCAGGCCCACTCCCAGGGCAAATACGCCGAAGATGACGGCTTGCGTCAGCAGCGACAACACGGTGCCCGAGCCGACCAATGCGGCCACGACGCCACCTGCTGCCAGCGCACCGGCGGCGCTCGTTCCCAATCGAAGTTTTGTCATTGCGATGTCTCCAGGTTGTGCGACTCAGGTACGGCTGCCTGCGAAGCCCGATGGTTTCCAGATCAGCACCGCGACCATGATCACGAAGGGCAACACCGCGGACAGATCAGGCACGTACACGGCGCCGAGCGCCTGCACCATGCCCAGCACCATCGCGGCAATGAAGGCGCCTGCCAACGACCCGAGGCCGCCAACAACCACCACGACGAAGGAATCGATGATCACGTCGCTGCTCATCGAGGGCGACAGCGACAGGAAAGGCGCGGCCACGACGCCGGCCAGGCCCGCGAGGGCTGTGCCCAGGCCGACCACCCCCGCGCTGAGAAGGTCGGTGTTGATGCCCTGCATGGCCGTCGTGGTGGGGTCGGTGCTGGCAGCCCGCACGAACAGGCCGATCTTGGACATGCGCAGCCAGGCGGTCAGCCCGAGTGCCACCAGCGCGCCGACGCCGATCACGGCCAACCGGTAGGCCGGCAGCTGCGTGCCCAGGAAATCCAACGACGTGGCCAGCGCGCTCGGCATGGTCACTGTGAGATTGCTCTTCCCCCACACCGTCTGGACGAAGTCCTCGATGATCAGGAGCAGGCCGAAGGTCACCAGGACCACCGTGAGCGGGTCGCGATCCTGCAGCAGGCGAAAGCCATAGCGGTCCAGCAACACGCCGAACAGCGCCATGATGGCAGGAGCCGCCACCAGTGCCACCCAGAAATTGCTGTTCAGCGCGATCGAGTAGCCCAGGTACGCGCCCAGCATGTAGAGCGAGCCATGGGCGAAGTTCACGACGCGGCGCAGTCCGTAGATGAGCGCCAGGCCGGAACACATCACGACAAGCAATGCGCCGTATACGAGGCCGTTGAAGATGTTGATGGTGAGCATGGGTTCGCCTCCTGGATGTTTGAGTCAGAGTGCGGGCATCGCACTTTCGGGGGCGCCGAACGCGGACCAGCCTCCGTCCACCGGCAGCACTGCGCCGGTGACGTAACTGGCTTGCGGCGAGGCAAGGAAGGCGATGGCCTCGGCGACCTCGGCCGGTTCGGCCATGCGGCCCAACGGCGTGCGGTGCGCGATGGCAAGGCCATCGATCGCGCGCTCGCGCACCAATCGCGCCACCATCGCCGTGCGCACATAGCCGGGCGCCACGGCGTTGACACGCACGCCCTCGCGCGCCCATTCGCTGGCCAATGCGCGCGTCAGCCCCACGACGCCGGTCTTGGCGGCGCAATAGGCGTTGCGGCCGGGGATACCACCCAAGCTGGCAATCGAACCCAAGTTGACGATGGCGCCGCGGTTGCCTCGGCCGTCTCGGGGCTGCTCTTGCATGACTCGCAGCGTGGCCTGGCTCATCAGGAAGGTGCCGCGCAGATGCACAGCCAGCACCCGATCGAAAGCTTCGATCGATTGCGTGAGGGTCGGACGGGTCTGGTCGCCGATGCCGGCGTTGTTCACGAGTGCATCGATTCGGCCCATGTCCGCGGCGACGGCGGCAATGGCAGCGTCCGCACTGGAGGCATCGGTCACGTCGCAGGCCCGGCCAAGGTGGCCCTGCCCGAGTTCGCCGGCGCGCGCCTCCACCGCCTCGGTCCGCAGGTCGAGCAGCGCGACGCGCCATCCATCACTAGCAAGGCGCTGCGCCGTGGCCCAGCCGATGCCATCGGCGGCGCCCGTAATGACTGCGACGCGTTGGACGGATGGTGCAGGCAGAGGCTCGTCCGATTCCGGCATCAAATCCGGGCGTTTGGCTTGCATTCTCTTTGTCTCCTGTTCGGTCTCGTGCAGGCCGTTCAACTCGGCGCCGCGATAGGCAATGATGTTTTGTCGAGCCTCGCCGTCAGTCGACGATTGCGGCTGAAAGCAGGACTTTTCGTGCGCGCTTGAATCAGGTTTTCCCTAGGTGAGCGCCGCTACGCGCAACGGCATGCCGTGCCGCGAGGTAGGCGAAAACGAGGCCGGGGCCGAGGGTGATGCCAGGGGCGACATAGACGCCGCCCATGATCGAGTGCATGTCGTTGCCGACCGCGTACAGGCCGGGAATCGGTCGATCGTTCTCGCCCAGCACCTGCGCGTCGGCATTGGTCGCCAAGCCGGTGGAAGCACCGATGTCGCCGGGGTAGAGCCGTATCGCGTAGTAAGGCGCCTGCTTCAACGGCCCGATGTTCGGGTTCTTGCCGCTCCACGCGGCATCGCCGATGTTCTGCTGGTAGGCTGTCTCGCCTCTCTGGAAGTCAGGGTCGACGCCCGTTTCCGCGTAGCTGTTGATCGTGGCCACGCTGGCCTTCAGGCCGGCGGCATCGATACCGAGCTTGGCCGCCAATTCATCCAGCGTCTTGCCCCGCGTGAGATAGCCGTCGGCAAGGAACGGCGCGAGGCCCTTGCCGCCGGGGCGCACCATGCCGATGCCGTACTTTCGCAATGCCTCGGCGTCGCAGACCAAGCAGGCTGGAATCGACGGCGACACTTCGTTGGCCTTCTGCATCGCCAACCCGAACAGGTGGTACGAAGTGCTTTCGTTGACGAAGCGCCGGCCCGCTCGATTCACGGTCAGCATGCCAGGCTTGGCGCGGTCCATCACGAAATGCGGGAACGACGCCATGCTGCCATCTGCGCGCTGGCGCAGCGACACGGGCGCCCAGAATGCATGCGACAGGCCGCCATTTCCGTAGCGCGCACCGAGCTTGCGCACCAGATCGTGCGCGGCACCCGTGTGGCCTGGCGCGGCCGGGCTCCAATCCGGCTCGATGCCCGGCAGCAGGGTCTTGCGCAGGTCGGCATGGCGATTGAAGCCCCCGCTGGCCAGAATGACGCCGCCGTCGACGCGCACCCTGCGCCGCTCGCCGTTCAGTTCCAGTGTGACGGCGTCGATGGCGCCCTCCCCGTTCGCTTCACGATCGATGCCTTCGATCGATGTGTTCAGCGCGAGCGTGACGTTGTCGTGCTGCGCCAGCGAATACAGCAAGCGTCCGATCAACGCATTGCCCATGACCAGGCGCGTGCCGCGCGGATGGGTCAGCCGGTCTTTCGCATGACGCGAAATGATCTTGGCCGAATGCTTGAATGACGCCATCGATCGAGTCATGCCAAGCAGGTGGTTGATGTCGTTGCGGTCGACCATCATCCCGCCCAAGACCGTGAACTCGGGGATCGGCGGCCGCACCAAGGACAGGAGCGGGCCGAGCTTGCGGCCATCGAAGGGCAGCGGCTCGAGCGCACGGCCGTTGAGGGTCGAACCGCCAAGGTCGGAGATGTAGTCGGGATGCTTCGGGTACGGCCGGTACTTGACTTCGGAATGCATTTCGATCTGCTTGACCGCCTGCGCGCCGTTGTCCAGGAAGGTCTGCCGCATCGACGCCGGCGTGCGCTCGCCGATTGCATTCGTCAGATAGCGTGCGGCGTCCTCCAGCGTGTCCGTCGGATTCACGGAGGCCGCGTGATGCGTGCCGGGCACCCACGTGGTCGCGGCGGAGCGAGCAGTGGTGCCGCCCACATACTCGGTGCGTTCGACAAGCAGGACCTTCTTGCCGTCGATCGCAGCATAGAGCGCAGCCGCCATGCCGGCGCCGCCGGCGCCGATCACAACGATGTCGTAGCGGGCACCGTCGTGAACAGCGGCGAGGTCGTTCTGGCAAATCCGCATCTCAGTTGCTCCACCGCGCGGTGCGCGACCGACGACCCATGAAACCGGCGCAGTCCGATACCAGGGATACCGCGGAACCGGCTTTGCCGGGCCGCCGGTATCGCCCCCCTTGAGGGGGGAGGCGCCGCAGGCGCTTCGGGGGGAGTTCCATTTCAGACCTCGAGGAGGAAGTCGACCATCAGGTCGCTCACCTTCGCGAACATGTCGGCGCCGGTCAGGGTGGGACAGCCCTTGGAGCGTGCCGCGGCGATAAGTGGCGAGATGGCCGGCGCGGTAATGACGCAGCCCACGAATGTGTGGGCGGCAAGCTTGTCCGTGGCCAGCGGCAGTGGATCGGTGTCCTTCATGCCAACGGGCGTCGCGTTGATCACGATGTCGAAGCCGGCCGGATCGGCCGAGCCCTCGTGGACTGGGCACTTGTCCAGGCCGCCCAGCCGCGCCACCAGCGCGTGGCGGCGCTGCGCGTCTTCGTCGTGGACGGCGAGCGCGCTCACGCCCGCCATCACCAGTGCGTGAGCAATCGCCGAGCCGGCGCCGCCCGCGCCGACCAGCAAAGCCTTCTTGCCTTCGGGCGCGCAACCCTTGTCGCGCAGGGCGGCGACGAAACCCAAGCCATCGAACATGTCGCCATGCCAGCTGCCATTCGCATTGCGGCGCATGGTGTTCGCGGTCTGCAGAAATGCGGCCCGCTCCGAGGACGTGGCGCACAGGTCGAAGCATGCGAACTTGTGCGGCACCGTGACGATGATGCCGTCGACGTTCTTGGACAGCGAAACGCCGGCCAGCCAGGCGGCAAGGTCGGCAGGTGAAGCGTGCGCCGGCACGACCATGGCGTTGTGCCCGCGGTCTTGAAAGGCCCGCGTCACGGCGGCCGGTGACTTCACTTGCGCAATCGGGTCTCCGACGATGAAGTGGACGCGTGTGGCGCCGTCGAGAGTCATGGTGATGTTTCCTGCGAACGGGATCGGTTGGGGCTGATCGTAGGTGAAAATGGAATTGTGTTCAAGTCTTGAACGTAATTCTTTTTTTCGTTAGGATCGCGCCATGCCTGCAGCGCCCCATCGAGAATCCGTCGACCACTGCGACCTGCTCGTGATCGGGTCTGGCGCCGGGGGCCTTTCCGCCGCAGTGACAGCGGCGCACCTCGGGCTCGAGGTGCTGGTGGTGGAGAAGGAGGCGCAGTACGGCGGCACCACCGCCTGGTCTGGCGGCTGGATGTGGATTCCGCGGAATCCGCTGGCAATCGCCGCCGGCATCGACGAAGACATCGGCAAACCGCTGTCCTACCTGCGCCATGAACTCGGCGCTCGGTTCGACGAGTCGCTCGCCCGCGCTTTCCTGGAGAACGGCCCGCGAATGGTCGAATTCTTCAGTTCGCGCACCGCGCTGCAGTTCATCGACGGCAACGGAGTTCCCGACTTCCACGGCCGGACGGTCGACGCCGCGACCGGCGGCCGCTCGCTCTGCGCCGCTCCCTTCGACGGACGGCGGCTTGGCGACCACCTCACACAACTCAAGCCGCCGCTGGAGGAAATGACCTTGTGGGGCATGGGTATCGCGTCCGGTGAGTTGCGCCACTTCCTCAACGCGATGCGATCCCCGGCTTCGTTGCGTCATGTGACAAGGCGCGTGCTGAGCCACTGGCGCGATCTGCTGGCGCATCGGCGCGGCATGCGCCTCGTGAATGGCAATGCCCTGGTGGCGGGCCTGGCGGCCTCGGCGTTCGACGCCGGTGTCGAGATCCGCGTCGGAAGCCCGGCGCTTCGGCTGTTGAAGCGCGATGGCCGCGTGGCCGGTGCCTTGATCGCGACGCCAGCAGGCGAAGTCGACATCTGGGCCACCCGCGGCGTGATGCTGGCTTGCGGAGGTTTCCCTCATGATGTGCAGCGCAAGAGGGTGCTGCTTCCGCATGCCCGAACCGGCCATGCACATTGGTCGGCTGCGTCACGCGGCAATACCGGGGATGGCCTGCGCCTGGGCGAAGCGGCGGGCGGCGTGGTGGCGACTGATCTGGCGCACGCCGCGGCGCTGGCGCCAGTGTCCCTGGTGCCGAGGGCCGATGGCACGGTGACGCACTTCCCTCACCTGATCGAGCGAGCCAAACCCGGGCTGATCGCGGTGACGCGCGCCGGCCGGCGCTTCACGAACGAAGCCGATTCGTACCACGACTTCATGTGCGACCTGCTGGCCGCCACTCCCGCCGGCGATCCCGTCGAAGCCTGGCTGGTCTGCGACCACAGCTTCCTTCGCCGCTACGGGCTTGGCGCCGTCAAGCCCGCACCCATGCCGCGCGGGCGCTTGCTTCGCAATGGCTACTTGAAGCGCGGCCGTACGCTCGACGAACTGGCCGGCGTGTGCGGCATCGACGCGCCAATGCTTCGAGCCACCGTGCTGCGCTACAACGCGCAAGCGATGGACGGCCAGGACGCTGACTTCCGAAAGGGCGAAACGCCCTACAACCGCATCCAGGGCGACGTGGCTGCCGGCCATCCCAATCCCTGCATGGCCCCGCTCCTGAAGCCGCCGTTCTACGCCGTCAAGGTCCTTCCGGGCAGCCTCGGTACCTTCGCAGGGCTGCAGGTCAACGCCAACGCGCAAGTGCTGGATGCGCAAGGCAATCCGATCGCTGGGCTCTATGCAGGCGGCAACGACATGAACAGCGTGATGGGGGGGCGCTATCCCAGCGGCGGCATCACGCTCGGCCCAGCCATGACCTTTGGCTTCATCGCCGCGCACCACGCTGCGGCATCCAGAACCACAGGCCGTGCAGCCCCCTCGCGTGGGGAGCACGAGCACTCGTGCATTGATCCCGAACTTTGAGGAACCGCCATGTACTACGAACTCACCACCATGACCCTGCCCATGGGCACTGCCGCACAGGCGGCAGCCAACGTGCAGGCCTTCGCCGCGGCGAACCAGGCCCACGGCGAGTTTCTCGCCTGCTGGTCGACCGACATCGGCCCACTCAACCAGATGATCGTCATGCGCGGCTTCGACGATCTGGCCACGCTGCAGCTCGAACGCGATCGCACGCAACGTGACGCAAGCCCGTTCGGCTGCGGTGACATCTTCCAAGGCATGGAGCAGCACAGCTACCAGGGCTTCAGCTGGATGAAGCCGGTGCGCCCCACCAGCGAATCGGGTATCGGCGGCCCGGTGTATGAGATACGCACTTACGGCATCAAGCCGGGCGGCGTTCAGCCGACCCTGGATCTGTGGCAGCAGTACCTGCCTGCGCGAGAAGAGATTTCGCCCTGCGTGGTGGCGATGGTCGGGCTCGACGGTCCCCTGCGTTTCACCAACATCTGGGCCTACCCGACACTCGACGCGCGCAGCAAGGCACGCGCTGAGGCGGTCGCACAAGGGATCTGGCCGCCCAAAGGCGGACCTGCGCACCTGACGACGCAAATGACCTCGATCATCGCGTTGCCGACTGTGGTCTCGCCGTTGAAGTAAGCCGGAGAAACGCATCATGTCGCGCGTGCATTCCTTGGCCTACCTCAGCTCCTGCATGCTTTCTCCGCCGCAAGCCGTGCGCCTCGCTGCGCAGCTTGGCTATGAACATGTGGGCCTTCGCCTCCTGCCCAATGCAGCCGGCGCGCAGCAGCAATTCCTGATCGACCGCCCCGAGCAGATGCGCGAAACCGTCTCGGTACTCCGCGATACGGGCGTCGGCGTGTTCGACCTCGAGATCATTCGGATCGGCGAAGGCTTCGAAGCTCGAAGCTTCCTTCCGCTGCTGGAAACCGGCGCGGCACTGTGTGCGAAGGCCGTGCTGGTGGCCGGCGATGACCCGAACCAGGCGCGCCTCGGCGAAGGCTACGCTCGCCTGTGCGAATTGATGCGTCCCTACGGCATGACCGCCGACCTGGAGTTCATGCCCTGGACAGCGGTGCCCAACGTCAAGGCCGCGCTGCGGGTCATACAGGCCGCAGACAACCCGGCCAACGCCGGCATCCTGGTCGACGCATTGCACTTTGACCGCTCCGACACCACGCTGGAAGACATCCGGGCCATTCCGCGCTCGCTGCTGCACTACGCGCAAATCTGCGACGCGCCGACCCAGGCTCAGCACGGCAGGCCATTCGCCATCGAAGAAATGATCCATACCGCACGCTGCGAGCGCTTGCAGCCCGGCGAGGGCGGCATCGACTTGCAAGGGCTTTTCCAGGCCTTGCCGGCCGACCTGCCCATCAGCGTAGAAGTCGTTCACCTCGAGCGAATGGCCGAAGTGGGACAGACCGAATGGGCGCGGCAATGCCTGGCTCACAGCCGCCCGTTCACAGATCCGAAGAACTGAGCAGCATCCTCCCCGAAACACATCACCCAGAGAGACAAGCAACCATGGACTTCGCCCTCAGCGACGAGCAACGAATGATGATCGACACGGTGCGTCGATTCATCGCCGAAGAACTTCGCCCCCTCGAAGATGAACTGGAGAACCAGGGCCGTCTTGACGACGCCAAGGCTGCAGCCGTCCATCAAAAGTCAAAGGAACTCGGCCTGTATGCGCTGAACATGCCCACCGAACTGGGCGGAGGCGGCCTCTCCAACCTCGACCGCATCCTGTGCGAGGAGCAATTCGGGCATACCAGCGACTACCTGATTCGCCGAGCCTTTGGCAATGTGTACGAGCCGCTGCTGCACTGCAAGGGCGCCCAGGTGGAGCGATGGCTTCTGCCCTCGGTGAAAGGAAAGCGAACCTGCGCCATCACCATCACGGAATCGGGCGCTGGCTCGGACGCCGCGGGCATCAAGACCCACGCGAAGAAGACCGACAACGGCTGGGTGCTCAACGGCAGCAAGCACTTCATCAGCGATGGCGAATGGAGCGATTTCTTCCTCGTCTCGGCGAAGACCGGCGAGAAGGAGATATCGATGTTCATGGTCGACAAGGGCCTGGCCGGCTTCACCGTCGGCAAGGACCAGAAGATGATGGGCATCCGCGGCACCCCGCACCTGGAACTTTTCTTTGACAACGTGGCACTCGAGGACGAGGCGTTGCTCGGCGAAGCCGGTCAAGGTTTCAAGCTCGCCATGGGCGCTCTCAACGTGGTGCGGCTGGCGCAAGTTGGCGCTCGCGCGGTGGGCAAAGCCACGCATGTCTGCGAACTGATGGTGGGCTACGCCAACGATCGCAGGCAATTCAACACCCGCATCGGCGACTTCCAAATGGTTCAGCAGATGATTGCGGACAGCGTGATCGAGATCAACGCCGCGCGGTGGATGGTCTACCACGCCGCCTGGATGCTCGATCAGGGCCTGGATGCACGAGAACAGATCGCCATGGTCAAGGTCCTTGCGGCCGAGACGCTGGGTCGTGTGGTGGATCGAGCGGTTCAGGTCTTCGGCGGCATGGGATTCTGCAAGGAGTTGCCGATCGAACGCTACTACCGCGACGCGCGCATTTATCGCATCTTCGACGGCACCAGCGAGATTCACCGCGGCGTCATCGCCAAGAGCGCCCTGCGCAAGGGTGCCCAGCTGTTCGACGTGAACCGGTGAATGCCATGAACAACGAAAAATTCATGACGGCTGCGCAGGCCGCAGCGCTGATCCACGACGGCGACACGGTTGGCTTGATGGGCGGCGGCGGAGGCCTGATGGAAGCCACCTGCCTGTTCGAAGCCGTCCAGGCCCGGTACCTCGCCACGCAGCATCCGCGACGCCTGACCTTGATCCACGCGCTGGGCATCGGTGACAAGAAGACCAAGGGCATGAACTGCTTTGCGCACGAAGGACTGGTCGCGCGCGTGATCGGCGGACATTGGGTCTGGTCGCCCGCGATGCAGAAGCTCGCGGAAGACGAAAAGATCGAGGCTTACATCCTGCCGGGCGGCGTCTCCAGCCAGCTGATGCGCGAGATCGGCGCCGGCCGCCCCGGCCTGTTCACCCATGTCGGCCTGGGCACCGTGTGCGACCCGCGCCAGGGCGGCGGCAGGATGAACGCATCGGCGAAGGAAGACCTGTCGGAGGTGGTACAGGTGGACGGGCGCGAATACTTGCGCTACAAGCCCTTTCCGATCCACGTCGCGCTGGTACGCGCCAGTGCGGCCGACGAAGACGGCAACATCAGCTTCGAGCACGAAGCGGCCAACCTCGATGCCAAATCGCTGGCGCTGGCGGCTCGCAACAGCGGCGGCAAAGTCATCGTGCAGGTCAAGGAGCGGCTGGCGCACGGCGCACTGAAGGCGCGTGAGGTGCGGATCCCGGCCGCCTGGGTCGATGCCATCGTGGTCGATGCCGAGCAGCGAGCCAGCTACGACATACCCTTCGACCCCGCCCTCAGCGGTGAACTGTCCGGCGCCGAACGCCTCGCCAGCGAACGGCGCGACCACGAAGCCGAGAAGGCGGCGGCCGAGGCATTCGGCGAACGCCAGGCCATCGCACGCCGAGCCGCATTGGAGCTGTTCAACACCGGAAAGCTTCGACCGGTCGTGAACTACGGCGTCGGCGTGCCCGATGCCGTGGCCAGACTGATCGCCTCGCGCGGCGAAATGGGCCGCATCTACCAGACGATCGAGCACGGGACCTACGGCGGCACCCTGCTTGACGGCGTGCTCTTCGGCTACGCACGCAACGCCAGCGCCATGCTCGACACGGCCACGCAGTTCGATTTCTACGCTGGCGGCGGCCTGGACATCGCCTTCCTGGGCTTCGGAGAGTTCGACGCCCAGGGGAGCGTCAATGCATCGCGGCTGGGCGGATTGACGGTCGGCCCCGGAGGATTCATCGACATCGCGCAGAACGCGCGCAAGGTTGTGTTCTGCGGCACCTTCGCGGCCAAGGGCGTCAAACTGGAAACCGGCGATGGACGGATGCAGGTACGCCAACAAGGCAGCGTGCGAAAGGTCGTCGCGCAAGTGGAGCAGATCACCTTCAGTGGGCCTCAAGCCCTCCAGCGCGGACAGCAGGTGCTGTTCCTGACCGAGCGCGCCAGCTTTCGGTTGACGCGACAGGGCATCGAGCTGTTCGAGCTTGCGCCGGGCATCGACCTGCAGCGCGACGTGCTTGACCAGATGGGGTTCACGCCGAGGATGGCGCAGGAAGTCGAGATCATGGCCGCGAAGCACTTTCTGGCATCGCAAGCCTAGCTGGGCAACAACCGCCAGCCGGGGAGATCCACCCGCTTGATCAGCCGCGTTTCCTGGGCGGTGATCAGGTGGCCCGACGCCGCCAGGTAGGCCGGGAAATCCGGGTGCGCGTCGCGTGCCTGGCACCGGCGCTCGTAGTCCGCCAGATCGTCATAGCCCCAAAGGTGAACGAACTGATTCTGCGGTCCGACCCATGCGGTGTAGAAGCCGACCGGATGGCCGAGCGTCTCCAGCAGAACCGGCATGGCGAGCCGGTCGAAAACCTCCAGAAACTCGGGCATCTTGCGCAGCGCGATGGTGTAGATGCGGTGATCGACGAGCGGCTTGTTCATCGCGTTCATCAGACAACCTCGACGCTGTGCGCTGAGGTGCGAGCATCCATGCCTGCAGATGTCCGGCCACCGCCTTTGCGCGCTGCTGCCCTGTCGGCAATGTGATTGCCGGTCACGAAACCGAAAGTCATGTTCGGGCCGTGCGTGATGCCGGCCCCGGGGTAGTTTCCGCCCATCACGCTGGCCCGATCGTTACCGACGGCATACAGCCCTGGAATTGGCGTGCCGTCGCGCTTGAGCACTTCGCCGACCACGCTCGTCCTGATGCCGTCGAAAGTGCCGAGGTCTCCCATGATCAGCTTGACGGCGAAGAAAGGCCCCTTCTCGACCGGCGCCACGCACGGGTTCGGCTTGTTCTCGGGGTCTGCCAGATAGCGGTTGAACGAGGTGGTGCCGCGGCCGAACTCCGGGTCCTCACCCTTGACGGCGCCGACGTTGAACGCGTGCACCGTCGCCTCGAGACCCGCCGGGTCGATGCCGGCGTTTCTCGCGAGTTCGGACAGCGTCGCCCCTCGGATCAGATAGCCGCTGCGAAGGTGTTTTCCGATTGGCATGGGCGCAGGCTTGACGAAGCCGATGCCGTACCTGCCGAGCGTCACCTTGTCACACACCAGCCACATCGCTGTTTCCTTCTGCCCGGCGCAGGCGCGCACCATGGCCGCGCCCACGTCGTGGTAGGAGTTCGATTCATTCGTGAAGCGCTTGCCGTTCTTCAACACGCCGATGACGCCCGGCTTGTAGCGGTCCAGCAGGTGCGGGAACACGCCGATGTCGCCTTTGCCATAGTCCACGCGGGACACCGGCATCCAAGCCGCGCTGTCTGCGAAGCGGATGTCGGCCGTGCCGCCGGCGGCCTCAGCCATCGCGAGGCCGTCGCCGGTGTTGCCGACAGGCGTAGGCGACAGGTGCTCTGCGCCGCGCTGAACGTGTGGATAGGCCTTGGCGATGCGTTGGATGTCGTGCGGAAATCCGCCGCAGGCCAGTACCACGCCATGGCGTGCGGTGATCCGGCAGTCGCCCTGCGGGCCTGTCGCAAGCACGCCGACCGCTTTGCCGCCTTCGAGCAGCACCTGCTTCGCGGGTGAGCGCGTGAGGATCCGGATGCCCAGATCCAGCGCAGATTTCGCCAGACGTGCCGCCAGCGCATTGCCGCTGGTCACGTTGATGCCGCGACGGTAGAGCAGCAATTCCTTCATGTGCGTTGCGAGTCGCCGGGCGACGTACAGGAAGGAGGTCAGTGACTTCGTCGCCTGGAAGAAGTGTTTGAGGTCGGCGTTCGAGGAGTTGAACATCATGCCCATGAAGGTGATGGTCTTGAGCGGGGGCTTCAAGCGCGCCATGTCCTTGCCAAGGCCGCGGATGTCGTAGGGGGCCGCCAGGATCGAGCGACCGATGTCTGCACCGCCCGGGGCATCGGGGTGGTAGTCGGGATAGAGCGTCGGCACGAACTTCACGTCGGTCTCGCGTTCGAAGAACTCGACCATCCGTGGACCGTGGTCGAGGAACGCTTCGACCGCGGCTTCGTCGTAGAACGCGCCCGTCTCCTGCATCATGTAGGTTCGCACGGCCTCCCGCGTGTCGGCCGGATTCTGCTTGCGGCCATGCGGGCCCATCGGAATCCACAGCACGCCCCCGGAAAGTGCGGTGGTGCCGCCGAACACCGGCTCCTTCTCCAGCACCACCACATCGAGGCCGCGCTTTCTCGCCGTGATGGCGGTGGCAAGGCCGGCCGCGCCGGAGCCGATCACGATCAGATCGCATTGGAAGTCTTGGGACATTTTCTCGATCTCCGTTCGCGGGTTCAGTTGACGACAGCGTTGTTGAATCCGGGGCGCGGGACCATGTCCATCAACATGGAGGACATGCCACCGTCGACCGAAAGCTCAGCGCCGTTCACGTACGCCGAGCGCGGGCTGGCAAGAAATAGCGCCACGTCGGCGATGTCTTGCGGCTCCCCGATCCGGCGACTGGCGGTCACGGCGGCGCGACGGGCCTCGAAGCCGGCCTCCTCGTAGAAGCCGGCCGAAAGCGCCGTTCGGATCATTCCGGGACATATGGCGTTGCTGCGCACGCCTTCGGGCCCCCACTCCGCCGCCATCTGGCGCGACATCAGCAGCACGCCCGCCTTGCTGGCGCTGTAGGCGCCGCTGCCCGTCTGCGGAAAGAGGGCCGAGATGGAAGCCACATTGACGATGCTGCCGCACCCGGCCTCTCGCATGGGCTCTGCGAAGGCCCGTGCGCACAGCAGGTAGCCCGTGAGGTTGACCGACAGGACATGGTTCCAGTCGGCGAGGCTCACATCCGCCAACCCCCCCGGGCGCAGCAGGCCGGCGTTGTTGACAAGGACTCGGCAGTTGCCGAGTTCGGCCCGCACGTGCTGCGCAGCGGCCTCCACGCTGGCCTCGTCCGCGATGTCGCAGCGCACGGCCAGACCGGAGGCGCCGAGTTCCGAGGCCACGCCCTGTGCCCCCGCGAGATCGCGATCGAGCAGCGCGACCTTTGCGCCTGCCTGCGCCAGGCTGCGGGCGACGGCAGCGCCGATGCCGCTGGCAGCGCCGGTCACGACGCACACCTGTCCTTCCAAGCCGAGCCAGTGCGGCCGAGAGTTGGGGGTCATGAGGTCTCCTTTTTTTGAAGACCAAATTGTTGGCATGCCCGCGCTGACTGGTTTTGACGAATCCAGCAAATGTCAGGACAATTCGTGCAGGCTTCGACGGAAATCACATGGCGAGGGACATTCCGAACTACTCCCTCTACGGGGACCAAGCACTGCCAGCCTGGCAGAGCTTCTTCGATTTCGAATGGATCCCGGAGCGCTCGCTCCCTTACAACTGGGAGATCCGACCCCACACGCACGATGCATTCATCCAGATCCTTTGCCTGACGCAGGGCTCGGTCGAAGTGCTGCTCGATCAGGCACGGATCCAGCTGGCGTCGCCCTGCATTCTTCTGATTCCTGCACAAACCGTGCATGGATTTCACTTTTCTCCCGACGTCGACGGCCCGGTGATCACGGCGGCACAACGCCCGCTGGAATCCTTGGCCGGCGTACTCATGCCAGAGTTGCTGCAGACGGTCCACAAGCCAGGCGCCACCGCTCTGCCAAGCGAACGCGACATTGAAGAACTCATGCCACTCTTCCTGGCGATCGAGCGCGAGAGTCGCTTCCACGCCACCGGCCATGTGGCGGCGGGCATGTCACTGTTGATCGCCCTGCTCGTGAAGATCGCACGACTGCAGGCGATCCAGGCGACGGAGCCGGTGCGGCTCGCTTCACGAAAGGCCGTGCAGATCGAAAAGTTCCGGGCCCTCGTCGACCGGCATTTCAAGGAGCACCTCCCGATGCAGGCGTACGCATCGCAGCTGGGCGTCACACCGGGCCAGCTGACACGTCTCTGCCGCGACGCACTGGGCATGTCCGGCTTGGAAGTGGTGCAAGCCCGATTGATCCACGAGGCCCAGCGGGAACTCGTCTATACCGCGAGCAGCGTCCGCCAGTTGGCCGACGGGCTCGGCTTCGCTGACGAGGCCTACTTCAGTCGATTCTTCCGGAAGCGAACCGGAATGACGCCACGCGAGTTCCGAGCTCGCGCGGCCGAGGCCATGCGCAACCCGGAGCGAACGCTCAAGCCGTAGAGCGAGGACGCCGCTGCACGATCCTGTTTTTTGGAATACTATTCAGATATTGAACTTTGTTCCAACACCCGCATCGGGGATCTGACATGTCTTCATCTGCTTGCGAACCTCATCCCCGCTTCCCCATCGGCGTGATCGGAGCGGGTGCCATCGGCCGCATGCACATCGAACGTCTTGCGCGGCACGACGCGGTCGCGCTAGGCGCCATCGCCGACCCGACCGACGGCGCTCGCCTGCTGGCCGACCGCCTGGCAGTGCCATGGTTCGCCGACTACCGCGACATGCTTGCGCGCGCGCCGATCGAGGGCGCGATCGTCGCCACGCCCAACGCCACCCATGCCGAAATCGGCCTGGCTTGCATCGCCCGCGGGCTTCCCGTCCTGATGGAAAAGCCGGTCGCCGACAACGCCGAGGAAGCGAAGCGCTTGTGCGATGCCGCAACGGCGCACGGCGTGCCGCTGATGGTCGGTCACCAGCGGCGCCACAATCCGATCATGCGTGCGGCCAAGGCGCTCATCGCAGATGGCGTGCTGGGCCGCCCGGTCAGCGTGAACGCCATGGCGACCTGGCTCAAGCCCGACAGCTACTACGACGTTGCTTGGCGGCGGCAGCCGGGCGGAGGCCCGGTGCTGATCAATCTGATTCACGACATCGACATGCTGCGCTACCTGCTGGGCGAAATCGCAGAAGTCCAGGCGCTCACCTCCAACGCCTTGCGCGGCTTCGAGGTCGAGGACACTGCGGCAGTGACGCTGCGATTCGCCAACGGGGCGCTCGGCACGATGTGCGTTTCGGACACGGCAGTCTCGCCGTGGAACTGGGATCTGGCCGCCGGAGAAGCATCACACTATGCGCAGCAGGACGTGAACTCGCATTTCATCTCCGGCACGGAAGGCTCGCTGACATTGCCGCGGCTCGATGTGTGGCGCTACCGTGGCAGCCGCGGCTGGCACGCTCCGTTGACGCACGAACGCACGGCGGTCCACGCCGCCGACCCCTACACCGAACAACTGCGCCATTTCCGTGCCGTAGCGGAAGGTCAGGAGACGCCGGTGTGCTCGGGGCCCGACGCGTTGCGGACCCTCCAGGCGATCCAGGCTGTGCTTCGGGCGGCGCAGACCCGACAACCGGTAAGCTTGGCCATTTAAACAACCCACGCGCGCCTCGAGGCCGCTGAAGGCAGATCCGAATGTCCGGCGTATTGCAAAGAACCCTGGGTATCCTCGAACGGCTGGCCGCCGACGTCAACGGCGTTTCCCTCGCCACCCTGGCCGATGAGCTGGAGATGCCGCGCAGCGCGGCCCATCGCTTGCTCCTGGAACTTGCAGCGCAAGGATACGTTCGGCAGTCGCGAGAGCGCGGAGACTATGTCTTGACGACAAAACTGGTTTCTCTCGGCCTCAACTACCTGAAGTATTCCGGTGTCGTGGATTTGTGCCAGCCCATCCTGGACCGGCTGGCCGAATCCAGCGGCGAACTGGTGCGCCTCGGCGTGGTGGATGTGGATCACCTGACCTGGGTGGCGCTTTCACAGGGCGCGCGCAGCGGCTTGAAGTACGACCCCGACATGGGGATCGACGCACAGCTGTCTTGTACGTCTTCAGGGCAGTGCTGGCTCGCGACACTGAGCGACGACGATGCAATTGCACTCGTTACCAAACAGGGGCTGGGAAAGCCGGAGCGCTTCGGTCCCAACGCCCCCCCTTCCATTGCCGCGCTCATGAAGGCGCTACGCCGAATCCGAGCGGATGGCTATGCCGTCACGAGCGAGACCTATGTGGAAGGGCTGGCGTCCGTCGCAGTCGCGATCCGGCCGGGCAACAAGGGCGCAGTCGGCGTGTTGGTCATTTCCGGGCCGACCGTCCGCCTGAATGAAAAGAAGCTTCGGGAACTCGCCCCGGCGTTGACGGAGGCCGCCAACGAAATTGCGGCCGTGAGTGCGGCCTCGCCGTTGCTCAATCGCGCCCATGCAGGCGCGGGATACTAAGTCTTGCGCCACGACGCTCCTGGCCCGAAGTACCTGAGGGCCTTGTGACCGAGCGCCGTCACCATGTGGACGCAGGCGGGTTGCGGCCGGGCCGTCCCCAGCGGCGGGAAGCTGCAGATGATGTGGCCAGCCTCATGGAGGATTCGCAGTTCCCGTTGGACTGATGGATTGACGATGTCGATCGGCGGTTCGGCATCAGCGAGCGCCTGGAGCAACTCTAGCGGCATCGGCATGGCAGACTCCTCGAACGATGGTCAGCACCTACCCAGACCGGTCGGGGAGGCGGTCCCCGGCATCGGGGAATCCGCTCGGTCAAGAGCGGCGCCTCAGCGTCCCCTACCAGCGCCGGAGACCGCCACATCGCTGTCGAGGTTGTGCGATGGAAAACCGCGTTTGCTACCTCGACTCGAACCCAATCGCCGTTGTGGCCGACAGGGCACCGAAAGAATCTGCCGATGTGCACGGCGTAGCGGCCGCGACGTGAAGTCTAGGGCGGGAACCGAAAATTGATAGAAAAAACTGGCGCGCCTCAGGCTCGACCTCATCAATAGAGGTGAGGCGACCTGTTCAGCGGCTCAAGCCACTCCACTGCCGCATGCCCGCATGAGCCACTGCTCTTCCGAGCCCATCCGCCGCGCTTGCTCGCATCGCGCGGCCACTCGGAGGCGCGGAGGAACTGCTCACGCAGCGAACGCGGCCAGATTCAATCCAAGCGCCGCCGTCGCGCGCAGGTTCGCAGGGACGGATCACGCCGGCGGCTCAACAACTTTGACCAGGCTCGCTCACCATACCCCCCAAGAACCGCGGCCTGTAACGGCACTGTCACGGCGACGCTCTTCAATGCGGGGCACCCCCCACACCCCCAGGAGCTCTCATGTCGCTAAATTCCCGCCGCGGTTTTCTGCGCGGCTCGACCTCGGTTGCCGCCCTCTCGTTCATCGGCACCATGCAGGCGCTGCAAGCTCGAAACGCCCACGCCGCCACCGGCAGCACCGGCCTCGTCGCCAGCCCGTACGGTCCCGTCGCGCCGGCGCTCGATGAAGCCACGGGCCTGCCGCTGCTGCAGCTGCCTGAGGGTTTTGCCTACCGGTCCTACGGCTGGACCGGTGACCCGATGAACAACGGCCAACCCTGCCCGAGCAATCACGACGGCATGGCGGTGATTGCTTCGTACGGTCGCGGCAACAGCGTCGACGTGGTGCTGGTGCGCAACCACGAGCGCGGCCAATCGACAGGCCTGATCCAGGCGCCGGCCATGTACGACACCGCCTCGAGCAGCGTGAACGGTCGATTTGCCGGCGGCGGAACCACCAACCTGCGCTTCAAGGGCCGCCAGTGGCTCGGCATGGAGGCGAGCCTGGGCGGCACCCTCACCAACTGCGCCGGCGGTCCCACGCCCTGGGGCACCTGGCTCAGCTGCGAAGAGACCGGCAGCAACCTCGAATCGCAAGGCGGCAAGAAGCACGGGTACGTGTTCGAGGTGCGCGCTAACGCGGCCGAGACGACGGGCAAGCCGATCGTCTCGATGGGCCGGTTCAGCCACGAGGCCGTCGCCGTCGACCCGAAGACGCGCTTCGCCTACCTCACCGAGGACAGCCGCAACAAGTCGGGCTTCTATCGTTTCATCCCCAACGATGCGAGCGGCCGCCCGGGCAGCTACGAAGCGGGCGGCAAGCTGCAGATGGCCAAGGTGGTCGGCAAGGTCAACGCCGACCTCAATGTCGCCTCGACCGGCGACACGCACAGCCTCGAATGGGTGGACATCGCCGATCCCGATGCCAACCCGGCGTCGATTGCGCTGCCAGGCTTTGCGGGCACCACATCGGTGGCCGGCCCGTTTGCGCAGGGCTGGGCGCAGGGCGGCTTGCGCATGGCGCGAGGCGAAGGCATCTGGCATCACGACGGCAAGCTCTTCATCGTCGACACCGCGACCGGGGTGAACGACGCGGGCGCGGGCGGCAACGGCGAAGGCGCCGTGTGGGAGTACGACCTGGCCACGGCCATGCTCAAGGCGGTCTTCGTGTCACTCAACGCCGTGACCGCCAACAACCCCGACAACATCACGATCAGCCCGCGCGGCGGCGTGCTGCTTTGCGAAGACGGCGGCGGCGTCGACGACCAAGGCCAAGGTCGCATCGAGCGCCTGGTCGGCCTGACCTCCGAAGGTGCGAGCTTCGTGTTCGCGCGCCACAACGTGAACCTCAGCGCCGATCAGATCGCCTCAGCCGGCAAGATGGTCGCGCCGGGCGACTACCGCAACAGCGAGTTCTGCGGGGCCTGCTTCGATCCGGCGGGCAAGGTGCTGTTCGTGAACGTGCAGTCGCCCGGCATCACGTTCGCGATCTGGGGGCCTTGGGCACGCGGCCCGCTTTGATGGCAGGACGGCGTTGGCAGGCACGGCCGCCGGCAGGCAATGCGCACATGGCCATTCACTCGTGGCCGGGCTGCGCAACCCCAGGCGATGGCAGAAAAGGCTGTGTCGCGTCACGCTCCGCCAGACTTTCGAGAATGGCAGCCTGGCGCAGGTGGTAAAGCACCTTTCGCAAAATAGGCTCGGCTTCGTGCTGCAGGAAGTCGTTGGCCTTCGGATCCTTGCGGTACATGCGAAGGACCGTCACAGCCTGCATCGCCTTTTGCCGCCCTCTCAGTCCATGCGATTGCGCAAGTTTTCGCAGCTCCTTTTTCACGCCGGTCCCATGACGCGGTCTTCAGGAACTGTCATGGCGAGGCGAAACGGCGTGCGACCACATCGAACTGATGTTCCTCTTCTCTCGTCCCTCAAGCCGGTAGCCGAACATTGAATCGTCGTTGGTAGTGAGAAAATCGTGACTTTTGCTGAATCCAGTGTAGTTCAAAAGTTCACGGGGCAATCTCTGAAACCCCGATTCGCGCCATGCGTTGGCCCGGGGCACCAGACGACACCGCCGGCTTCGACGGCGGGAACCAACACCATGGCCTGCTCGGCCGAGCGCCTCCGACCCCTCGCGTCCTTCAGCCCTGCTCTGGACGGGCTTGCGCACTTTGCTTGAGATCGACAGGTGCAAAGTACCTGGTCCGGAATTTTTCTTTTGATGGTTCTCCACTAGCATTCGGCGCCTTCGCGCATGGGTCCGAAGCAGAAGCTGCCAGCGAGATCCACTGCCTCTTCCCCACCTATCTCGTCTCATCCTGATGTTTCGTTCATTGCCCAAGTAAGACATGCTGAATGCCACCCACCGCATCGTTGAAGAACGCGCCCACATCCCGGTGCAGCGAGCTTCGGCTGAGGCCGCTGCGGCCTGAGCGTTGGCGCTTCCCGCCCTGATTCGCCTTGCGCGGACAGGCCGATCAGTTCCAGCCGCACTGTCACGCTTGAGCCCCTGGCCGGCGCGGCACACGCAGCACTTCTCATATTCATTGCATGCACACACCCATCGGCCCAAATGCGGCTTGGCAGCAGCGCAGCCTGCGCAGCGTCTGGCACCCGTGCACACAGATGCAGCGCGCCGCCGCAGTCCCGCCGCTACCGATCGCGCGCGGCGAGGGCCCATGGCTCATCGACCACGAAGGCCATCGCTACTTCGACGCCACCAGCTCGTGGTGGGTCAACCTGTTCGGCCATGCCGATGCGCGCATCAACGCGGCCTTGAAGGACCAGCTCGACCGCCTGCCGCACGTGATGCTGGCCGGCTGCACCCACGCACCGGCGGTGGAACTGGCCGAGCGCCTGTCGGCCCTCACCGGTGGCGTGCTCGGCCATTGCTTCTTCGCCAGCGACGGCGCCTCGGCGGTCGAGATCGCGCTCAAGATGAGTTTCCACCACTGGCGCAACCTCGGGCGTCCGGAGAAGCGGGAGTTCGTCTGTTTGCGGCACGGCTACCACGGCGAGACGCTCGGCGCCCTGGCAGTCACCGACGTGCCGGTGTTCCGCGACGCCTACGATCCGCTGCTCATGCGTGCCCACCAGGTGATGTCGCCCGACGCACGCCAGGCCGCGCCCGGCGAGACCGCCGTGGACGTGGCCGCGCGTGCCGCCGCCGAGCTGGAGGCACTGTTCGAAGCGCGCCATGCGCACATCGCCGCGCTGATCATCGAGCCGCTGGTACAGGGCGCCGCCGGCATGGCGATGCACGACGCGGCCTACCTGCGTACGGTGCGCGCGCTGTGCGACCGCTACGAGGTGAGCCTGATCGCCGACGAGATCGCAGTGGGCTGCGGACGTACCGGCACCTTCTTCGCCTGCGAGCAGGCCGGGATCTGGCCGGACTTCGTCTGCCTGTCCAAGGGCATCAGCGGCGGCACGCTGCCACTGTCGCTGGTGATGACGCGCGACGAGATCTACGAGGTTTTCCTCGACGACGACGTTGCGCGCGGTTTCCTGCACTCGCACTCCTACACCGGAAATGCGCTGGCCTGCCGGGCGGCGCTGGCGGTGCTCGACCGCTTCGAAGAGGACGACGTCCTGCAGCGCAACCGGCAGCGCGCTGCGGCATTGACATCGGCGCTCTCGCCCTTGCGGAACGACCCGCGCGTCGAGCACTTCCGCCAGCGCGGGATGATCTGGGCGTTCGATGTGCGGGAGGCCTTCGTCGGTGAGCGCTTTGCCGAACGCTTCCACCTCGCCGGCCGCGCGCGCGAACTGCTGATCCGACCGATCGGCCGTACCGTCTACCTGATGCCGCCCTATGTGCTGGACGACGAACTGGCAGCCTGGCTCGCGCAACGCGTGATGGCAACGCTGGACGCCACGGCCGACATCGAGAACGCCCATGCTGATCGAACACCTGAACCACCAACTGCGTGAGCGCGACGCCCAGGCGCTGCGAAGGCAGCGCCGCACGACCGAGTCGCCGTGTGCGCCGCATCAGCGGGTGTCCGGGCGCGACGTGCTGGCCTTCTGCAGCAATGACTATCTGGGGCTGGCGAACCATCCGGCCCTGATCGAGGCGCTGGCCGAAGGCGCGCGCCGCCATGGCGCCGGCAGCGGCGCGTCACATCTGATCAGCGGCCATTCGCGCGCCCATGTGTTGCTCGAGGACGAACTCGCGCGCTGGCTGTCGCCCTGCATCCCGGAGGCAAGGGCGCTGAGCTTCTGCACCGGCTACATGGCGAACCTGGCACTACTCACCGCTTTGGGCGATGCCAGCGCGACGATCTTCGCCGACAAGCTCAACCATGCATCGCTGGTCGACGGCGCGCTGCTGGCCAAGGCGCCGCTGCAGCGCTACCCCCACGGCCGGCTCGATGTGCTGGCGAGCCATCTCGGGCGATGCAGCACACCGATCAAGTTGATCGTGACCGATGCCGTCTTCAGCATGGATGGCGACCTGGCCGACCTGCCGGCCCTTCTGGCGCTGGCCGAGGCGCACGATGCCTGGCTGGTCATCGACGATGCGCATGGCTTTGGCGTGCTGGGCCCGCGCGGCAGCGGCAGCCTGTCGCACTTCGGCCTGCGCAGCGAGCGCCTCATCTACATGGGCACGCTGGGCAAGGCCGTAGGCCTGGGCGGGGCCTTCGTGGCCGCCCACCCGAGCGTGATCGACTGGCTGGTGCAATCGGCGCGCAGCTACATCTACACCACGGCGGCACCACCGGCGATCGCGCATGCCGTGCTCACCAGCCTGCGCCTGATCGCCGGCGACGAGGGCGACGCGCGGCGGGCCCGATTGGCGCAATCGATCGCCATGCTGCGCGATGGCCTCTCGACATTGACGCAGGAGTACCCCGGTCTCGGCTGGCGCCTGGCCGATTCCGCCACGGCGATCCAGCCGATGATCGTCGGCGACAACGCCGCGGCGCTGGACCTGGCGGCAACGCTCGACGCCCAGGGCCTGTGGGTGCCGGCGGTCCGTCCGCCGACGGTGCCTGCAGGCACCGCACGGCTGCGCATCACGCTGAGCGCCGCGCACACGCCGAAGGATGTGCAGGCGCTCCTCGATGGCTTGACGCGGGCCGCCGGGACGCTGCGATGAGTTCCGCTGCGATGCGTGGTTGCTTCGTCACCGGCACCGACACCGAGGTCGGCAAGACGCGCATCAGCGCCGCGTTGCTGCACTGGCTCGGCGAGCAGGGCCGGCGTTGCGCCGGCTACAAGCCGGTGGCGGCCGGCACCGAGGTGATCGATGGCGAGGACGTCAACGACGATGTGCGCGCGCTGCGCAATGCGAGCTCGGTGGCGTTGGCCGATGCCGAGGTCGGGCCGTTCCAGTTCGAAGCTGCCTGCGCACCGCACATCGCGGCGGCGCTCGAGGGCCGTTCGATCGAACGCGCCGCCCTGCTGCAGGGCGCCCTGGCGCTCGCGACGCGCGCCGAGTATCTGATCGCCGAGGGCGTTGGCGGGTTCCGTGTGCCGCTCGGGCCGGACTTCGACAGCGCCGACTTCGCCATGGACCTGGGCTTGCCGGTCGTGCTGGTGGTCGGGCTGCGGCTCGGCTGCATCAACCATGCACTGCTCAGTGCCGAGGCGATTTGTGCACGCGGTCTGCGATTGGCTGGCTGGGTCGCGAACACTGTCGATCCGGCGATGCTGCATCGCGACGACAACCTTGCCACCCTTGGCCATGAACTGCGGCGGCACTGGCAGGCGCCTTGCCTCGGCGTGGTTCCCCGGCTGGCCAGCCCTGACCCTGCGGCAGTTTCGGCCCACCTCGACGATGCCGCGCTGCGGGCGCTCTTCGGCCTTTGAGACAAGCCCTCTTTGACGCGAAAAACAACCCACGATCTGGAATCCACATGACGACGAACACCATTTCTCTCTCCGCGCTGCGCCCTGCGCCTTCTCGCATCCCGACGCAGGCCGAGGCGCGCTGGCGCGTCGCAGAGATCGAGGCCCTGTTCGCGCTGCCGTTCATGGATCTGCTGTTTCGCGCGCAGCAGGTTCATCGCGAGCATTTCGATGCCAATGAAGTGCAGTTGTCCACGCTGCTGTCGATCAAGACCGGTGGCTGCGCGGAAGATTGCGGCTACTGCCCGCAGTCCGCGCACTTCGACACCGGCGTCGAGGCGAGCAAGCTGATGCCGCTGCAGGAAGTCGTCGAAGCAGCACAGGCGGCCAAAGCCCAAGGCGCCACGCGCTTCTGCATGGGCGCGGCCTGGCGCAGCCCCAAGGCGCGCGACATGGAGCGCGTGACCGACATGGTGCGCGAGGTGCGCGCACTGGGCCTGGAGACCTGCATGACGCTGGGCATGCTCGAAGCGGAACAGGCCCGGGCCCTGAAGGATGCGGGGCTGGACTACTACAACCACAACCTCGACAGCGCTCCCGAGTTCTACGGCAACATCATCGGCACCCGCACCTACCAGGACCGGCTCGATACGCTGGGCCATGTGCGCGACGCCGGCATCCATGTCTGCTGCGGCGGCATCGTGGGCATGGGCGAGAGCCGCGCCCAGCGCGCCGGGCTGATCGCGCAACTGGCCAACCTCGAGCCCTATCCCGAGTCGGTGCCGATCAACAACCTGGTGCAGGTCGCCGGCACGCCGCTGGCGGGCACCGAGCCGCTCGACCCCTTCGAGTTCGTGCGCACCATCGCGGTGGCGCGCATCACGATGCCGACGACCATGGTGCGGCTGTCGGCCGGGCGCGAGCAGATGGACGAGGCGCTGCAGGCGCTGTGCTTTGCCGCCGGCGCCAATTCGATCTTCTACGGCGACAAGCTGCTGACCACGAGCAATCCGCAGGCCGAGCGCGACCGGGCGCTGTTCGAGCGGCTGGGGTTGAGAGCGCAGAGCAAACAATGAGTGCGGTGCTGGCGCCGCCGCCGAACCCGCTCGGCCGTCCGATCATCGACGCGGCGTTCCGCGCCGACCCCTATCCGGCCTACGCCGCGCTGCGCGAGGCCGGGCCGATCCACTGGAGCGACGAGTTCTTCGGCGGTGCGTGGCTGCTGACCCGCCATGCCGATGTCGAGGCGGTGCTTCGCGATGCCGTGCGATTCTCGGCGCAGCGCACCGGCGGCTGGGTGATGCAAAGCCCGGCCGCCCGCAGCGAGCTGAGGGATTTCCAGCAGCTCTTCGCGCGGGCGATGCTGTTTGTCGATGCCCCGGATCACACGCGCATCCGCGGTGTGCTCAACGCAGGCTTTCGCAGCGACGTCCTGCAGCAGTTCGCGCCGGCCATCGAGCGGCGCGTCGACGCCCTGCTCGACGCGGTGGATGCCGACGCGGGCTTCGACTTCATGCAGGCGCTGGCGCGGCCGCTGCCGGCCGAGGTGATGGCGATGCTGATGGACATCCCTGCGGCCGATCGCGGCGACTTCATCGCCTGGTCCGACGATCTGGCGACCTTCATCGGTGCACCCCTGCCGTCGCTCGAACAGGCACGGCGCGCACGCACCAGCCTGCTGGCGATGACCGGCTACTTCGAGCATCTCGTGCCGCAGCGGCGGAGCACCCCGGGCGACGACCTCGTGAGCCGGCTGCTGCGGGCCGAGGCGGCGGGCGACATCCAGCCCGGTGCCGAACTGCTCGCCCAATGCGCGATGCTGCTGTTCGCCGGCCACGAGACCACGCGCAACCTGCTGGGCAACGGCCTGCAGGCACTCCTCGCCGATCCTGGCCAGTGGCAACGCCTCCGGAACGACCCGGCCTTGCTGCCGGGCGCAGTGCGCGAACTGCTTCGCTTCGACAGCCCGGTGCAGTACACCGGCCGCCGCGTGGCGGCCGATCTGGTGCTGCACGGTCGGCAGCTGCGCCGCGGCGACCTGGTGGTCGCGCTCATCGCCTCTGCCAACCGCGATCCGGTGCGCTACTCAGAAGCCGATCGCCTGGACATCGCGCGCCGCCCCGGCGGCTTGCTGTCGTTCGGCGCCGGGCCGCATGTGTGCATCGGCGCCAGCCTGACGCTGATGGAGGCTCAGATCGTCTTCGATCGCCTGCTGCATCGGTTCCCGCATCTGCGCCTGGTCGACGCCCAGCCGCGCTGGAGCGGCAATGCGGTGTACCGAGGGCTCAGCGCGCTGCCGGTGCGTCAGTTTCAGGCCGCCGGTCTGCGCATCAGCATGCCGCGACGATAGGTCTCGGCAATGAGCATGCGCGGGCCCTCGGGTGTCACGATGCAGTACGTGCGCGACGCTTCGGTGTCAGGGAGCCCACCTCCCGCGCCCCAGAGCCGTTCGTACAGCGCCGGCGACGCATCGAGGAACGAGCGGCGCACCCACAGGCGCGACAGAAGATGACCGATCGGCATCGCGCCAGCCTCGAGGTCGCGCTGCACATCCTCCGGCAGGCCCTCGAGTGCGATGTACGACAGGTTGTCCATCATCACCTGGCCGTGAGCGGCGAGGCAGGTGATCCGCTCGATGAAGCTCGCGCCTGGAAGCGCGGCACGCACTTCGGCCGGCACCGCCTGCACGATCCGCTGCTCCAGCACATGCAGCGAAACCGGACCGCCGGCGATGGTTTCGCACAGACGGGTGGTCGATCCATCCTGCGCCAGCAGCAGGCGCAGCACCTCGCGGGCGTGCTCTTCCCGCGCGGGCGAATCCGATGGAAGGTGAAAGCGTTGACGCTCAAGCGCCTGATATTTGAATGAAGACATGATCGAAATTCAAGTGACGATTCGCCCCGTGGCCCTGCCGGACGGTCCACGTGGCACGATGGCGCGGCTGCGCGGCGATGGACGCTTCGCGCTGCTCGAAAGCGCGCTGCCCATGCCGCGCCAGGCCCAGTGGTCCTACGTTGCCGGACCGGCATTGGCCACACTGTACACAGACGAAACCACGACCCGGCTCGAACGGGACGGCCGCGAGATCGCCTCCTGGGCCGACCCCTTCGAAGCGCTCGCAGCGGTCGCCGCGGGGCATCCTGACAGCGTCCGCTTCGAGGGCGACTGTCCCGAGGGCATGGACTTCGTCGGTGGCTGGGTGGGCGTGCTGGGCTACGACCTCGCCCGCCATGTCGAGCGCCTGCCTGAACAGGCCCTGCACGATCCGGTGCTGCCCCGGCAATGGTGGATGGCGGTGGACCAGGTGCTGGGCTTTCACCATCCGAGCGGGCAGTGGTGGGAGGCCACCGTCCGCGGCCCTTCGGAGCGCTGGCCCTGGACCCGCACCGATCGGATCGAAGCCTGGCGCCGCACTGTGGAGCGTGCTTGCGGCCCGCTGCCCGAACGCGGGCACTGGCACGCAGGTCCCCGCACCCTGGGCACGTCACGCGCTCAGTTCGAGAGCGGCGTCCAATCCATCCAGAAGGCCATCGTCCGCGGCGATGTACTTCAGGTCAACCTGACGCGACGTGAAGATCGGGCCTTCGAGGGCGATACCTGGGCCCTGTACGAAGATCTTGTGGCTGCGCATCCGGCGCCCTTCGCTGCCTACCTCGAAGGGCCGGGCTTCGCGATCGCAAGTTGCTCGCCCGAGCGATTCCTTCATCGCAGGGGCGACCGGCTCGAGGCGCGTCCGATCAAGGGCACTGCAGCACGCGGCACAGACGAAGCCGAGGATGCCGCGCGACGCCGGCATCTGGCGGCGAGCGTCAAGGACCGCGCGGAAAACGTGATGATCGTCGACCTGATGCGCAACGACCTTGGGCGCGTGGCGGTGGTCGGCAGCGTTGAAGTGCCCGAGCTGTTCGCGCTGGAGTCCTACGCCAGCGTGTGGCAGATGGTGTCGACCGTGCGTGCTCGAATTCGCCCGGACCGCGGCATTGCGCAACTGCTGCGCGCCTGCTGGCCGCCGGGTTCGATGACCGGTGCGCCCAAGGTCAAGGCGATGCAGATCATCGAGGAACTCGAACCCATGCGCCGTGGATGGTATGCCGGCTCGGTGGGCTATCTGGATTGCCGCGGCAACATGGACCTGTCGGTCGTCATCCGCACGGCGATCGTTGCCGACGGGCGAGTGATGGTGCAGCTCGGCGGCGGCATCGTTGCGGACTCCGAGCCCGCGGCCGAGTGGGCAGAGACGGTGGCGAAGGGACTTCGCATCGTCGAGACCCTGGAACGGGGGGCGAATGGGTGCTCATCGTTGCCGATTCGCGCGGCGAGACAAGCAGAGCACACACGCGAAACGAATGCGCACGCATCACACTGGCGTAGCGGCGTAGCGGCGTAGCGGAGGAGACGGGGTCGGACGCGGAGGCCTGAGTCCCTACGGCACCCGAGTCTCGAACGTCAGCACTTCGTGAAAGGTCGTGGCCATCCTGGGCCTGACGCCAAGGCCGATATCGAGGTTGCCGAAGTGCTCGGCCATCGGTGCGGATTGCTGCTTCAGTGGCCGGCCGCCGGCCGAAGCCAGTTTTCGATCACAAGGCCCGGCACGCGTGCAAAGTGTCGGGTGTTGTCCGTGACCACCACGGCGCCGAGGGCCAGCGCGTGCGCCGCGATCATCTCGTCGAAGTCGCCGATGGGCATGCCGCGTGCCTTCAGATCCGCCCGCAGCGCACCATGCCGGCTCGCCGCCTGGGCATCCCACGGCATGATCGGCACGATGCGCAGAAACTCGTCCACGATCCGATGCAACCGCACGGCCTCAGGCCGCTTGGCGACGCCGTAGCGGATCTCCGAACTGGTCACCGCCGAGATGCACCATTGGCCCGGCGGCAGCGCCTGCAATTTCGCATCGAATGCGGGGTGGCCGCGCATTGCTTCGCTCGCCGCGTTGGTATCCAACATGTAGAGGGTCACTCTTTCCAGCCCTCGAAGGGGTCGCGCTGTTGCTGGTCCTGCTCGCGATCAACCAGGAAGTCATGGGGCACCGGGCCCAACTGTTCGCGCAACTGCATGAACGATCTCCAGTCCACCGGCGAGCGCGCCGAAAGGATGACGTCGCCGGTGATCTCATCGCGGCGGATATACACCTCGGCGGCTCCTTCGAAGCGGAACTCGGCCGGCAGACGCACGGCCTGGCTGCCACCGGTCGCGAAGAGTTTGGCGATGGACTGCGGCATGGCGGACTCCGGGTGCATAAAGTATATACTAATGTATCTACTTTCCCTTGGCGTGTCAACCGCTCCCACTTCGCGGTGCGCCAACGAAATGTCGCATCGTGGCCTTGGTCCAGTTCCTGGATCCGAGGCACAGCGATGGCAATACCGGCGGTAACGATCACCATGTCGACGCGCGAGGTCGATCGGATCAAGACGGTGCAAGCCGTCGTCGACCCGATGACGCGCGCCAGCAAGGCCGCGCGTTCAATCCGTCGAACCGGCAAGACCTGGGAGAACTACACGCTCCGCCGAAGAAGGTAGCTGTCCATGACCCACCCGTGCTCCTCGCGGGCTGCTGCGCGAAGCGCAGCGATGCGTGGTCCGGTGCTGGCAAGAGGGCCGGCAAGAAGCAACTGGTACGGCATTCCGAGATAGGCTGCCCAATAGATCTCAATGCCCTCCGGGGGTAGAACCTGAAATGCGCTGACACCGTCGAGCAGGACCACGACCGTGTCCAGGCCTGCCGGCCAGCCGCCGGCCCTCAACTGACGTCCAGTGGTGATCAGCACCGAGGCCCCCAGGGTGTTGAGCGGGATGGCGTGTGCGGCGGTCAGCAACTGAACGCTGCTCAGGCCGGGAATCACCTCGACCCGCAGCGCCATGCCAGCCGTTTGCAGCCGTTCGGCAATGCGCATGCTGGAGTCGTAGAGGGAGGGGTCTCCCCAGACCAGCAGTGCCACACGACCGCCATGAGGCAGGCATGTGGCGATCTGCCCCGCCCACACGGCGGCAATGGCCGCGTGCCACTCGTGCACGCCGTCGAGATAGCTCGGCGCGGCGGTGTCGCGCACGGGCAGGTCGAACTCGACCAATCGGGCCTGACCGTTCAGATGCGTCGCGCAGATCTTGCGGCGCAAGTCGGCGAGCTCGGCCTTGTCGGCGCCCTTGCGCGGAATCAGGATGAGGTCGGCGCGGTTCAATGCACCGATGGCCTGGAGCGTGAGATGCTCGGGATTGCCGGTGCCGATGCCAATCAGCATCAGCTCGATCGTGGAAACGGCATTCATCGGCGGGCCCGCGCGGCAATCGGCCAGCTCGTGTTCAGGCTGCGTGGTGCAGACGCCGCGTCAGCAGCACCGACCCGCCCTGCCCTGCCCGCCCGCGCAGCCCCTTGGCTGCTGCCAGCACGGCCAGGTCGACCAGCGGCTCCAGCAGCACGACCGTCATGTAGGCGGCGCCGAAGCTGCCCACGGCTTGCAGCGTCTCTGCCCCGAAGCCGCGGCCGTAGATCGTCCAGAAAGCCACCCAGGCGACGATCCCTCCCTGGAACACCACCGACATCTTGAGCACATGCACGTAGCCCAGCTCGACATAGGGAAGCTTGGCCGGCAGCACCCGCTTGGCCACCGCCTGCATGGCGAACAGCGCGGCCAGCAAGGTGGTGACGTTCATGCCGTACTGCGGCAGGTCTTTCGGCTCGAAGAAGAGGCTCTGCAGCGCCAGCCCCGCGGCCAGGCCGATGGCGGTGGGCGCTGCGCCCAGAATCAGGAACAGCGACGAGCCCAGGATCAGGTGAACCTCGGACACGCCGACCGGCGCGTGCGGGAACACCTCGAAGAATACGAAGACCAGCATGGCGGCGAGCACGCTGCGCAGCAGCAGCGAGCCCGCACCCTCCTCGCGAATGTGGTTCAGGGACAGCTTCACTGCATAGAGCGCGCAGGCGCTCGCCGTGGCATAGGACAGCAGGATCTTGCTGCCGTCGACGATTCCGGGTTCCATGTGCATGGCGGGGCTCCGTAGGGTGAGTGCAGTCCGCTCAGCGGAGCTGCGAGGGGGTTGAAGGAAGGGAACGAGAAATGTGATGTCAGGCGGTTGGCGAATTGCCCGGTTCGGCGCGCGTCGGCCGGAACCTCCGGTCGTAGTCGCCGGCATAGAGACGGCTTTCGGCGAAGCCTTCAGCGGCCAGTGCGGGGCCGACGAGTATCAGCGCGGTGCGTTCCACGCCCTCGCCCATCGTCGCCTCGATGGTGGCCAAGGTCGCGCGGAAGATCTGCTCGTCCGGCCAACTTGCGCGATAGACCACGGCCACCGGACACTCGGCGCCGTAGAACGGCACCAGCTCTGCGACCACCTCGGCCAGCTTGTGGATGGACAGGTGCAAGGCGAGCGTGGCTCCGGTGGCGGCAAAGCCAGCCAAGGTCTCGCACGAGGGCATGGGCGACGCGCGGCCGGATGTGCGCGTCAGCACCACCGACTGCGCCAGGCCCGGCAGCGTGAGTTCGGCACCCAGCGCGGCCGCCGCAGCGGCGAACGAGGGCACGCCGGGCGTGACCGTGTAGGGGATGCCGACGGCCCGCAGACGGCGCAATTGCTCGCCCATCGCCGACCACACGGAAAGATCACCCGAATGCAGCCGCGCCACCTCCTGCCCTGCCGCATGGGCGGCGACGAATTCGGCGACGATGGCATCGAGATCGAGTGGCGCGGTGTTGACGATGCGCGCGCCGGGTGGACAGTGCGCCAGGATTTCTTCGGGCACCAGCGAACCGGCATAGAGGCAGACAGGACAGCGGCCGATCAGGTCGCGCCCGCGCAAGGTCAACAGGTCTGGCGCACCGGGACCGGCGCCGATGAAGTGGATGGTCATGGTCGAAACTCCGATTGTTGTGTGCACGCGGCGATCGCGCAGGTGGCAACGCGGTCGGTCGACACCACGCGTGGATGAAGCAACGTTGCACCCGGACCGCCGTGCATCAGGGCTGCCGCCAGGGCCGCCGCTTCGGCGGTGCTGCCGCTGCCGCGCAGCACACGTACCGTGGCGTGGTCGGTCAGGGTGACGGTGGCGTTCATCCGCGCAGCCTCCACGGCGCACACCGGCACACCCAGCTCCTCGGCCAGCGCACGCAGGGACGGTGCGTCGGCCTTGTCTTGCGCAGTGGCGAGCAAGGCAATCGACTGCACCGGCACCGTGGGTTGCAAGGCCGCGGCCGCGTGCGCCAACGCGTCGCGCAGCGATGCCAGCGTCGCACCGCTTCTGAAACCGAAGCCCGCCACCATCATCGCGTCGCACTCCATTGCACGATCGGGTAGGAAGCGCGCCAGGCACGCCGCGTCCCCAAGGGCGCGGCCTCCGCCAGCTCGATGCGTGTCAGGCTGCCGCCGGCGCGCGCGTGCCAGTCGCTCAGCAGCGCTTCGGATTCCAGTGTCACGGCATGGGCCACCACACGGCAGCCTTGCGGAAGCAGGCGCCACAGATGCGCCAGCATCGCGTCGCTGAGGCCGCCGCCGATGAAGACCGCATCCGGCGGCGGCAGGCCGGCCAAGGCTTCGGGTGCGCTGCCTGTCACCAATGCGAGCCGATCGACGCCCAGCCGGTCGGCATTGGCACGCAGCCGCATCGCGCGCTCGGGGTCGCCCTCGATGGCCACGGCCTCGCACCTCGGATGCGCCAGCAGCCATTCGATGCCGATCGACCCGGAGCCCGCACCGATGTCCCACAGCCGCTCGCCGGGCCGCGGAGCCAGGGCGCACAGCGCCAGGGCACGCACCTTCTGCTTCGTGAGCTGGCCGTCGTGTGCAAATGCGTCGTCCGGCAGGCCCGTGCTGCACGGCATGGCCATGCCCGTTCCGGCCACCTGCAAGGCCACGGCCACCGGATGCCGCACATCGGTCAGGTCGAAGGCGGACGCAGCGACGTCGCGCCGCCGCTCGTGCGGGCCACCCAGTGCTTCGAGCACGCTCATCGCGCTGGCGCCGCAATCGTTGTCGACGAGGTAGCGCGCGAGCGCCGCCACTGCGGCACCGTCGCGCAGCAGCAGCAGCAGCCGCTCGCCCGTGTGCAGGTGCGGTCGCAGACGCGCCAGCGGCGCCGCGTGCAGACCCAGGCAGGTCAAGTGCTCCAGCGGCCAACCCAGGCGCGCAGCCGCCAGGCCGAATGTCGATGCAGCGGGCAAGGCATGCCATTCGTGCGCGCCGAGATGGCGCGTCACCGAGCTGCCCGCGCCGAACCAGAACGGGTCGCCGGAGGCCAGCATCGCCACGCGGCGACCGCGCTGTGCCAGTAGGATCGGGATGCCATCGGCGAACGGCACCGGCCATTCGAGCCGCTCGGCGCGCAGACCGGGCAACAACGCCAGATGCCGGGCGCTGCCGGCCACCAGTTCGGCCGCATCGAGTGCTGCGCGGCTGGCGGAAGGCAGGCCCGTCCATCCGTCTTCGCCGAGCCCGATGATCGTCAACCACGGGGTAACTTCAGTGAATTCAGCCATGCGCAATGTCCTGGTCCTGGGCGGCACGCTCGAAGCGAGCGCGCTGGCACGGGCGCTCGCCGAAAGAGGCGAACGCGCCGTGCTGTCCTATGCCGGCCGGGTGGCCCAGCCCAAGGCGCAGCCCATCGCCGTGCGCGTGGGTGGCTTCGGCGGCGTGAGCGGCCTGGTGCGCCATCTGCGCGAAGAGCAGGTGACGCACGTCGTGGACGCCACCCATCCCTTCGCCGCGCGCATGAGCGCGAACGCGGTCGCGGCTTGCGCGGAGTGCGGCCTGCCCTTGCTGGCCTTGACTCGCCCCGGCTGGCAGGCAGGCCCCGGCGACCGCTGGCAGCCCGTGCCCGACCTGCCCGCGGCCGTCGCCGCGCTGAGCGGGCCGCCGCGCCGCGTGATGCTGGCCTTGGGCCGCATGCACCTGTCCGCCTTCGCGGCACAGCCGCAGCATCACTACATCCTGCGGCTGGTCGACCTGCCCGAGCTGCGGCCGCCCTTGCCGCAACACACGGTCATCGTCTCGCGCGGGCCCTTCGACCTGAAGGGCGACATCACCCTGCTGCGCGCGCAGCGCGTGGACGTCCTGGTCTGCAAGAACGCCGGCGGCACCGGTGCAGAGGCCAAGCTGCACGCTGCCCGCGAGCTCGAACTGCCGATCGTGATGGTGGCGCGGCCACCGCTGCCCGCGCGACAGGAAGTGACACGCGTGGCCGAGGTGCTGCTGTGGCTGGAGGCAGCGCATCATGCGGCCACCTCGCGCGGCGCCGAGCGCGGCGTGTAGACCCAGGGTCGGCCCTGGCGGGCAATGACCCGCGTCAGACTGGATCCGACGATGACGACGGTGCGCATGTCGGCCATTTCGGGTTGTGCATCTTGCAGCGCGACCACGCGGATGGTCTCGTCGGGCGTGGACACGGCACGGGCGAAGATCACCGGACGCGCCGGGCTTCCCGCCGCGCCGCAGGCCTCGCGCAGGACGGCCAGCGTTCGGGCGAAGCCGCTCGGGCGGGACACGGAACGCGGGTTGTAGAAGGCCATCGCGAAATCGGCCTGCACCGCCAGCCGCAGACGGCGTTCCACCAGGGCCCAGGGCTTCAGGTTGTCCGACAGGTTGATGGCGCAGAAGTCGTGGCCCAGCGGCGCTCCGGCGCGCGCGGCGGCAGCCAGCATCGCGGTGATCCCGGGCAACACGCGCACGTCCAGCAGGCGCCATGCAGCATCGCCCGCCTCCACCGCCTCGAACACCGCGGAGGCCATCGCGAACACACCCGGGTCGCCCGACGACACCACCACCACGCGCCGGCCTTCGGCGGCCAGGCGCAGCGCGTGGGCGGCGCGTTCCATCTCGACGCGGTTGTCGCTCGCGTGCAGCCTGAGTCCGGCGCGCGGCGCCACCCGGGCCACGTAGGGGATGTAGCCGACCACGTCGGTGGCATCGGCCAGGGCCGCGCTCACCTCGGGTGTCACGCAGCCATCGGCGCCCGGGCCGAGCCCGGCGATGACCAGCCAGCCCGCTGCATGCGTCGGCACCGTGGCCGCGTTCGTCGCCAGGCTCATGGCCGCCGTCCTTGCCCATGCACCAGCACGATCGAAAAGTAGGGCGTGACGCGGCCTTCGGCCTCCGCAAGCCGCATCACCTTCTGACCCGGCATGGTGGCGAACTCGACCAGCCAGGCGTCTTGCAGTCGACCCGCCGTCGTCAATGCACGGCGCACCTTGTCGATGTGGCGACCGATCTTCATGACGACCAGCGCCTCGCTGTCGGCCATGTGGCGCGCGAGCCGCGCTTCGGGCAGCGTGCCCATCAGCACGGTCAACACGTCGTCGCCCCAGGTGATGGGCTGGCCGGTGGCCGTCCATGCACCCGACATGCCGGTGATCGCCGGCACCACCTGCACCGGGTGGGTCTCGATCAGCCGGGTGTAGAGGTGCATGAACGAGCCATAGAAGAACGGATCGCCCTCGCACAGCACGACCACGTCGTGGCCGGCGTCCGACAGCGCCCGCAGCTGCGCCGCGCACTCGGCATAGAAGCCGGACAGCAGTTGGTTGTAGGCCGGATCGTCCACCGGGATCTCGGTGGTGACGGGGTATTCCATCGCGTGTTCCGTCACCGCTTCGGGCAGCAGATCGTCCACGATGCGGCGCGCCTGCCCGGGCCGGCCGGCCTTGCGGAAGTAGGCGACATGGGTCGCGCGCTGCAACAGGCGGTGCGCGCGCACGGTCATCAGGTCCGGATCCCCGGGGCCCAGGCCCAGTCCGTACAGGGTGCCGCGCGGGTTCATTCCAGACGACTCCCCAGCGCGTTGATCGCCGCCACCGTGATGGCGCTGCCGCCCAGGCGCCCGGCCACGATGCAGCAGGGCGCGGGCTGTTCGGCCCACAGCGCGTCTTTCGATTCCGCCGCGCCGACGAAGCCGACCGGACAACCGATGATCGCCGCGGGCCGCGGGCAGGCCGGATCCTGCAGCATGTTCAGCAGATGGAACAGGGCCGTCGGTGCGTTGCCGATGGCCACCACGGCGCCCTGCAGCCGAGGTCGCCACAGTTCCAGCGCGGCGGCAGACCGGGTGGTCGACATGGCCGCCGCCAGACCGGGCACCTCCGGGTCGTGCAAGGTGCACACCACCGCGTTGCCGCCCGGCATGCGCGAGCGGGTCACGCCCTCGCTGACCATGCGTGCATCGCACAGGATGGGTGCACCGGCCGCCAGCGCCGCCCGTGCCGCGCGCGTGAAGCCGGGCTGGAAGCGCAGCTGCGCTTCCAGTCCGATGAGGCCGGCCGCGTGGATCATGCGCACCGCGACGGGCTCGTCGTCGGCATCGAAGCGCGCGAGATCGGCCTCGGCCCGGATCATGGCGAAAGAGCGACGGTAGATTTCCGCGCCATCGGTTTCAAAGACGTGCATCAGGGCATTCCGATGAGTGAGCACAAGGCTTCAGGGGACAGTCGGGTCTGCACGGGCGCGTCCCAGGCGCAGCCGCTGCGCACGAGATCGAAGGCGCCGTTGCGGCCCACCAAGGTGGCATCGGCCGGGCGCGCGCGTGCGCAGCCCTTGGCGCAGCCGGACACGTGCAGGCTGCGGGGTGCACCGGTGCCCGCCGCATCCAGCCCCGAAGCGAGCGCGCGGGCGACCGCATGGGTCGCCACCGTCGCCGAGGCACACGAAGGCGCGCCGGGACAGGCATCGACGCGCAGCAAGGGATCGCCGGCCACGGTGATGAAGGCCCTCGCATCGCACCACCGGCCCCCTTCCAGGACCAGGGCACGATGCGGCGTCAGGCGCAGCCCCACGGCGCCGCTGTCGCGCAGCAGCGTGGCGAGGGCCGCAGCCTCGATCCGTCCGAAAGGCACGCCGTAGACCGGTCCGAGCGAGGACATGCCGGGTGCGGGCAGCGAGGCCGAGGCGGCTGCGGGTTCGAGCGGCTGCGGGCCGTCCGCCCAGCTGAAGATCTGTTGATGGCGACGCATCCGCCGCGATGCCGGTTCGACCCCCTTGGCCGTCGCCGCAAACCAGTCGGCCATCGCAAGTGCCGCATCCACCGCCCCGGCGCGGGACACGCGATGTCCGGCCTCGGCGCCGTCGGCGCGCACCAGCAGGCCACCCGAGCGGGCCCGCTCGATGCGCACGTCGGCCGGGGCCGCAGCCAGGACCGGCGCCGGCCCCGCATCCACTGCGAACCCGAACTTGGGCGGCAGCGCGGGCAGTTCGTTCAGGCGCGACAACAATTCCGTGGCGATGCCTTCGGTGTCATCGCCCGCTTGCCAGCAAGGCGCCACGAGAACCGGCGGCCAGGTTTCTCGCGTGGCGTCCGCATCCGCCAGGCCCAGGGCGCAGAGTGCATCGACCACCGCGCCGTGGTCGTCGGGCGTCACGCCACGCAACTGCAGGTTGGCACGATGGGTCAGGTCGATGAGCCCCGAGCCCAGGCGCCGGGCCAGCTCGCACAGCCCCAGGGCCTGCGCGCTCGTCAAGCGCGCCAGCTGCGGCCGCACCCGCACCAGCAGGCCATCGCCGGAAGCCATGGCGCGATGCGCGCCCGGGCACCAGCCCTTGGCGGCAGGGCGCAGTCCGGTCGACACGGCGTGCGAACCCGCTTCGGAAGGATCGGGAAGTGTCATGCGCGCACGCTCATAAGGCCACCACCGCCGACAGGAACGGCGGCAGCTTGGCAAGGATGCCGCTGCGCAGGCGCTCGGGGCGCTGGCTGCGCGGCAGCGCGCCGTCGACGCTGCGCGCGTGCAAGCCGGCACACGCCAGGACCTGGGCCGCCGTTTCGGGATCGGCAAGCAGATCGCCGAAGTAGTAGGTGGGCTTGCCGGCCGCTTGCAACGCAACCGTGCAGGCCCTCGAGCAACCGCTCATGCAGGCGATGCCGCGCACCTGCACGCCGGAACGGAGGTCTTCGCACTGCAGCATCCGCACCTTGTCCAGCAGGATCTGGCCGGCCGCCGGCACATCGCGCGACGCACCCGCAGGTCGGCAGGTGGTGCAGACGATGACTTCGGTGACGGGTGCGGTGGGCGCTGGGTGAGCTGCGTGGGACATGGTTCTGCTTTTTTCGTGGGGTCACTCGGGTCGGCTGGCGAGGCGATGTTCCGCGCCCCAGCGCTGCGCCCAGGCGGCGCAGCGGCCGATGGCGCGCGCGGCTTCGTCGAAATCGACGATGACGACATGCCGCGGGGCCTCGGGTGCCGCCGGCTGCTCCAGCGTCCGGCCATCGGTCAGCAGCCAGAGCCAGGATTCCGCCGTGCCGTCGCGACGCTCGGCGCGGCGCAGCACCTTGTCGGCCTGTGCCAGGGCATGCGCCAGCGGCGTGCCACCGCCACCGCCCAGCGCTCGAATCTTTTCCCTGCAAGACGCGCGCGCCCGCCCGGGCGGCAGCCGCAGTTCGACGCCCTGACCGCCAAAGCTCAGCATGGCCACGCTGTCGCCGGCGCGCGCTGCCTGCTCGATCAGCCAGGTGGCGTGCCCCTTGGCCAGCGCCAGTCGCCCGCGCTGGCGCATCGAGCCGGAGGTGTCGAGCACGATCAGGTGCAGACGCGCCGGTTGCACCGAGCGCTGGCTGTAGCGCAGATGCCCGCCTTGCAAAGGCTGCGGGCCCTTGGCCAGCAGGGTGGGCAACCATGCGATGGCAGCCCGCGAAGGCCCGGCATCCGGATGTGCAGGCGGCGCCAGCAATGGCTGCCGAGCTGGATTCAGCCACCGCAGACCTCCGCGCCCGGCGCGCATGAGGCGGCTGCGGTGGCTCACGCTTTTTTTGCGGGCCACCCTCCTTCGGGCAGCACGCGGGCAGTGGCTTCGGGAATCGGTGGCAGCGCACCCCAGTCGCCCATGGGAGAACTGTTGGCGGATGGTGCGGAACTGCCGGCGGATGTCGGCGCCGCCTGCCGCATGTCGGCTTTCGGCTCCGGCGCCGGGCTGCTCCTGCCCTCCTCCCGTCGATGGGCCAATGCCAGTTCCGCCACCGCATCGACATCGTCCGTCGTGACTTCGGTGCGACCCTCGAAAGCAGCGAGCGCACGCGCCGCTCTCAGCATCACCAGGTCGGCCCGCATGCCGTCCACGCCGGCCGCGAGCGCGCATTCCGCAGCACGCTGCAGCACGGCATCCGACCACGCCAGGCGCGCCAGCCCGGCGCTGGCTGCAACGACCGCCGCAGCCAGGCGGGCCTGTTCACCGGCATGTGCTTCGGCCACCCCGAGCGGGTCTTCGTCGAAGCGCAAACGCGCGCGCACGATCGCCATCCGCTGCCCGGCTTCGCTCGGGTTGGCCAGCGCCACCGACAGGCCGAAACGATCCAGCAACTGGGGGCGCAGTTCGCCTTCCTCGGGATTCATGGTTCCGACCAGCACGAAGCGCGCGGCGTGCTGCTGCGAAATGCCGTCGCGCTCGACGGTGTTCACGCCGCTGGCGGCGACATCGAGCAACGCGTCGACCAGCGCGTCGGGCAGCAGGTTGACTTCATCGACGTACAGCACGCCATGGTGGGCGCGCGTCAAGAGGCCCGGCGCCAGGCGCAGCCGCCCATCGCGGAGCACGTCCTCGACGTTCAGCGTTCCCACCAGCTGCTCGACGGTGGCGGACAGCGGCAAGGTGACGAAGGGCGCAGCCGATGAAGCGGGCGTAGGCGGCAGCAACGCGGCCAGGGCCCGCGCCGCGGTCGACTTCGCGGTGCCGCGCGGTCCGCTGATGAGCACGCCGCCGATACCGGGATCGATGGCCGCGAGCAAGAGCGCGCGTTGCAGCATGGGTTGACCGATCAGCGCACTGAAGGGGAAGGTCGTCCGACTGGCGGCCTCGAGCCTCGGGCCGGCGATCGCTTCGGTGGAATGGGGTGTCATCAGAGCGGCCCTTCGCCGTGTTCCTCGAGCCGGCGCTCCAGCGCCAGAAGGTGGTGTTCGATGCGTTCGCGGTGGTCGCCGGCCTCTTGCCACAAGCCGCGCCGCATGGCGTCCAGCAGGCGTTCGCCAATGCTGCGCAAGGCCAGCGGGTTGTGCCGCTGCAGGAACTCGCGCGTCTTGTCGTCGTGCAGGTAGGCATCGGCCACCAGCGCGTACTGGTGATCGCCGACCACGCCCGTGGTGGCGCTGTACGCGAACAGGTTGTCCACGGTGGTGGCGATCTCCGCCGCGCCCTTGTAGCCGTGCCGCCGCACGCCGTCCAGCCACTTCGGGTTGACAGCCCGCGCGCGAACCACGCGCGCGACCTCTTCGCGCAAGCTGCGGATACGCGGCGACCCCGGCACGCTGAAATCGCCGTGATAGAGCGCAGCCGGTGCGCCCGCAAGATGCGCCACGGCGGCCGCCATCCCGCCCTGGAACTGGGCGTGATCGGCAGCGTCGAGCACGTCGTGCTCGCGGTTGTCCTGGTTGTGCAGCACCGCATCGAGTTGCCCCAGACGTTGCTCGAACGAGGCGCGCGCGGCAACACCATGTTCGCCCTGCCCGTAGGCAAAGGCACCGGACTGCAGATAGGCCTGGGCGATGTCGGCACTGTGCTGCCATCGACCGCTGTCCAGCACCTCCTGCACGCCCACGCCGTAGCCGCCGGGGCGCGGGCCGAACACGCGCCACGTGGCCTGGCGCTGCGCCTGGTCGACGGGTTGGCCGGCCGCCAGGGCCTCGGCGGCCTCGCGCCGAACGCGGGCACGGATCGGGTTCACCTCGTCGGATTCATCGTCTTCGCTGATCGCGGCCACGGCGCGCACGGCAGTGTCGAAGAGGTCGATCACGTTGGGAAAGGCATCGCGGAAGAACCCCGACACGCGCAGGGTCACGTCCACACGCGGCCGATGGCGGATGGCCATCGGCAGCACTTCGATGTCGATCACGCGCGCGCTGCCGTCGGCCCACTTCGGCCGCACGCCCAGCAGCGCGAACGCCTGCGCCACGTCTTCGCCGCCGGTGCGCATGGTGCTGGTGCCCCAGACGGAAAAGCCCACTTCGCCAGGCATCGCGCCGTGGTCTTGCAGGTGCCGCTCGATCAGTCTTTCGGCCGCGGCCGCACCCATGGCGTAGGCCGTGGGCGTGGGCACGGCACGGGTGTCGACGCTGTAGAAATTGCGTCCCGTGGGCAGCACATCGGGCCGACCGCGCGACGGCGCGCCGCTCGGGCCGGGGGGCACGAAGCGTCCGGCCAGGCCGCGCAGCAATTGCGTCATTTCCTGCGGACCGCAGGCATCGAGGCGCGGGGCCAGCACCTCCTTCAGGCGCTGCAGCACCGGTGCCGCATGCGGCCAGGCATGGACATCGAAGGCATCATGCGCAGCGCCCGCCCGGGTGTCGCCGGACACCGCCTGCTCCGCCACCAGGCGCGCGGCCAGCAGCTCCAGCCGCTCGCGCGTGTGGCCGGCGTGGCGCCATGCCTCGGCACTGAGCGCTTGCAACACCTTGGGACGCGGACCTTGCCACGGCGCGGCCCAGTCCGGCCCCAGAGCGCTGAAGCCGTCCGCACCCTCCACGCCAAGATCTTGCGCCAGTGCGACCAGCAGGCTCTTCTGGCTGGCGCCCGTGCCGCCCGGAAAACGCGCCAGCGCCAGCAGCGTGTCGATGCGCTGGCGGCCTTGCGGCGAACGCCCCAGAACATGCAAGCCATCGCGAATCTGGGATTCCTTGATCTCGCAAAGATAGGCGTCCAGCCCCTTCAACAGGCTCTCCCGGGCGCTCTCGTCGGTCGGCGGCGCGAAACCCAGTTCCTCGTGCAAGCCTTCGCGCACGGTGCGCCCGAGGATGTCCTCGCGCAGCAGCCGCGCGCGTCGCGGGTCGAGCGACAGGGCTTCGTAGTACTCGTCCATCTGCCGCTCCAGCTGCTGCAGCGGGCCATAGGTCTCGGCGCGCGTCATCGCCGGCATCAGGTGGTCGATGATCACGGCCTGGGTACGCCGCTTGGCCTGGCTCCCTTCGCCCGGGTCGTTGACGATGAAGGGATAGAGATGCGGCAGCGGGCCCAGGATGGCATCGGGCCAGCACGCCTCGCTCAGTGCCACGCTCTTGCCCGGCAGCCACTCGAGATTGCCGTGCGTGCCCACATGCACCATCGCGTCGACCGCGAAGGCGCGGCGCAGCCAGAAGTAGAAGGCCAGGTAGTGGTGGGGCGGCACCAGGTCCGCGTCGTGGTAGGTGGCCGCCAGGTCCACGGCACGCCCGCGCGCCGGCTGGATGCCGACGAAGACATGACCGAAGCGCAGGCCGGCAATCGTGAAGCGCCCGCTGCGCAGCGTCGGCTCTTGCTCGGGCGTGCCCCACAGGGCGTTGACCGCCGCCCTGCTGTCGGCGGGCAATCGATTGAAATCTTCCAGGTAGTCGGCCAGGGAAAAGCTCTGCGCGGCGGGCCGGGCGCCATTGGCGTCGCTGTTGTTGGTGATGCCGCGCAACAGCGCTGCGATCAGGGCGTCGCCGCTGGCGGGCAGATCCCCGGTCAGGTACCCCGCGGCCCGCAGTTCCTGCAACACGACCACGGTCGACGCCGGCGTGTCCAGGCCGACGCCATTGGCGATGCGCGCATCGTCGATCGGGTAGTTGGCCAGGATCAGCGCGATCCGCTTGTCGGCGTTGGGCTTGTCGCGCAGCACGCACCAGCGGCGTGCCAGTTCGGCCACGAAGGCCATTCGGCCGGGCTCGGCCTGGTAGCGAAGCACGTCGAGCTCGGTGTGCTCGCAGCGCCAGGCCATGCCCTTGAAACTGATGGCGCGCGTGAGGATGCGCCCATCCACCTCGGGCAGTACCACCTGCATGGCCAGATCGCGCGGCGCGAGGCCGTGCGGGTCGGCCAGCCATTGCTCCTGCGTGCCGCCGGCGGTGATGAGCTGCAGCACGGGGGCGTCCCCGGCCAGCGTGGCGAGCGGCATGTCGCCGTCGCCTGCGCTCCCATCGTCGCGGCCGTCGATCGACGCCACCGCGAAGCTGGTCGCGTTCAGCACGATCGCCACGCGGTGTTCCGCGACCAGGGCCTGCACCGCGGCGTGGCTGTCGGGGTTCTTGAGCGAATCCACGGCGAGTGCCAGCGCGTTCAGGTCGGCGGCCGACAGCGCTTCCAGCATGGCGTCGAACACCGCCGTGTTGCCCGCCTGCAGATGGGCGCGGTAGAACAGCAGCAGCGCCACCGGCGCGCCTGCCTTCCAAGTGGCGCGGCCGGCGGCCTCCGGCGGCCGATAGCGCACGGCCGAAGGCAGGGGCACCGGCTGCGCCGGCCGGCTGCCCAGCCCGAACGCCGCATGGCCGATCAGCGAGAAGAAGGCCTTCGCATTGTCGAGCCCTCCTTCGCGCAGGCAGCGCCAAAGATGGCGGCAATCATCGTGCGGCGCGCTGCTGCGCATGAGCAGATGCATGTCTTCGAAGGCGTCGCCCGAGAATATCGCCAGCCATTGACCGCGTTCGCGCGCCGAGGACATGGCGCGCTCCACCAGGTAGGCCCAGTCGCTCGGGGTACCCAGATGGTCGATCGCCACCACGCGGGCATGGCGCAGCACGTCGTCGACATACATGTCCACGGAAGCCGGCTGTCGAAGCCACATCAGGTTGGCCAGGCGCACGCTGGGATAGTCGGCGCCCATCTGCCCGGCCGCGTCGGCGAGCAGCGACAGGGTGGTGTCGGCGGCGCTGAGCACGACCACCGAGGCGGGCGTCTGCGCCACGCGCACGACGCCTTGGCCGCCGTCTTCGACGTGGCCGCCGGGGCGGGTGGACAGCAGATGCATGAAGGGCTTTCGGTGACGCGTCAGGCCACCGCGGCCACGCCCAGCGCCGCGTCCAGTTCGGCTTGCAAGGCCGCCGCATCGAGGCCTGCCCCGATCAGCACCAGGCGCGTCTGCCGAGCCTCGTCGGCGCGCCAGGGCCGGTCGAAGTAGCTGTCGAAGCGCGTGCCGACGCCTTGCACCACCAGCCGCATCGCCGCGCCGGGCAGTGCGACGAAGCCTTTGGCCCGATAGATCTCGTGGCGCTCGACCAGACTCTGCAAGGCGGCCAGCAAGCGGCCGCGGTCAGGGACCTGCAGGGTGACCGAGACCGAGTCGAAGGCGTCGTGGTCGTGGTCTTCCTCCTCGTCGTGGTGAGTCCTGCGCTGGTCGATCGCATCTTCCACCGCACGCTCCATGCCCAGCAGCACACCGAGGTCGATGCGTCCATGCTGCGCATGCACCAGCTTCACGCCTGTCGCGGTCTCGGCGCGGACGACAGCCTCCACACCGGCCAGCGTCGCCGCGTCGAGCCCATCCGTCTTGTGCACGACCACCAGGTCGGCGGTCGCCAGCTGGTCTTCGAACAACTCCGACAAGGGCGAATCGTGGTCGAGGTTCTCGTCGGCGCGGCGCTGGGCGTCCACCGCCAGCGGGTCGTCCGCGAATCGGCCGGCGGCGACGGCCGGTGCATCCACCACCGTGATCACCGCGTCCACCGTGAAGGCGTTGCGCAGCGCCGGCCACTGGAAGGCCTGCACCAGGGGCTTGGGCAAGGCCAGGCCCGAGGTCTCGATGACCAGGTGATCGATCTGATCGCGCCGCGCGGCCAGTTGCTCCATCACCGGCGCGAACTCTTCCTGCACGGTGCAGCACAGGCAGCCGTTGGCCAGCTCGAACAACTGGCCGTCCGGCGCCCCGGTCTCGTCGCAGCCGATGCCGCAGCCGCGCAGCAGCTCGCCGTCGATGCCCAATTCGCCGAACTCGTTGACGATGACCGCGATGCGCCGGCCCTGGGCGTTCTGCAACAGGTGGCGCAGCAGGGTGGTCTTGCCGCTGCCGAGGAAGCCGGTGACGATGGTGGCGGGGATCTTGCGGCTCTGCATGGGCGTGGGAGTCGAGGTTTGCATGGGCTGTGGTGGTTCGGTGGGTCGTCTGCGGCGTTGCCAGCTCGCGATCAGGGCTTGAACAACGCGGCGATGGCCGCCGGATTGCTCGGAAAGTACAGATGCATGAAGGACGCGAAAAGGCGTTTCTGGCGGAAGACCGCTTCGGCTTGGCCGTGGTGGCGCCGGGCCCGCGTGTGCAGTGCAGCCGGCGCGCGCGTGTCGATGCGGGCGTGATGAAAAGTGTGGCCGCGGACCTCGCCTTCGGGCAACGCCAGACTGTGCATGCCGAGGTTGACGAGCCGGTCGGACATCGCGCCCTGCCCGGGCAGCAAACCCAGCATGGGCGCCTTGTGGCCAGCAGCGTCGCTCAGCGACTCCAGCAGCACCAGCATGCCGCCGCACTCCGCGACCATCGGGCGACCCGCGGCATGGTGCGCAGCGATGGATTCGCGCATCGCTGCATTGCCGGCCAGCGCCCGCAAGTGCAGTTCCGGGTAACCGCCCGGAAGGTACAGCGCGTGCGCCCCTTGCGGCACCGGTTCGTTGGCCAGCGGCGAAAAGAAGCTGAGTTGCGCCCCCAGGGTGCGCAGGAGGTCGAGATTGGCGGAGTAGACGAACGAGAAGGCGGCGTCTTGCGCGATGGCGATGGTGACGCCGGCGAGCGAGACGGGCAGACCTGAATCCGAAGCCGAGCGCAGCGGCGCGTGGAATTCCACGGCGGGCGGCATCGGCAGCGCCCCGTGCTCGGCAAGCGCAAGCGCGGCGGCTCCGATGCGCTCGGCGATGTCGTCCACCTCGCCGGCCTGCACGAGGCCGAGGTGACGCGATGGCAACGCATAGTGCCCGCCGCGCGGCAGCGCGCCGTACCAGGCCATGCCGGCCGGCAGGCTCTCGCGCACCATCTGCGCATGGCCCGCGCTGCCCACGCGATTGGCCAGCACGCCCGCCAGCTGCAGGCCGGGGCGATAGGTCGCCAGCCCGTGGGCGACTGCGCCAAAGGTCTGCGCCATCGACGATGCATCGATCACGGCCAGTACCGGCAGTCCGAAATGCAGCGCCAGATCGGCACTCGACGGCGTTCCATCGTGCAGCCCCATCGCGCCTTCGACCAGGATCAGGTCGGCCTGCGCAGCCGCACTGTGCAAGAGCTCGGCACAGTGCGCTTCCCCCCCCATCCACAAGTCGAGCTGCTGCACCGGCGCGCCGCTGGCACGTTCGAGGACCATGGGGTCGAGAAAATCCGGCCCGGTCTTGAACACGCGCACGCGCCGGCCCTTGCTGCGATGCCAATGCGCCAAAGCGGCAGTCACGGTGGTCTTGCCTTGGCCCGAGGCCGGGGCCGTGACCAGCAGCGCGGGACAGCTGAAGGCTGCGGGCGCAATCATCCCTCGACCCACCTCGGCCTGCCGGCCACTCGCAGCGCATGAACGCGCATGAATGCCACCGCACAGCGGCGTGAGCCAGGGCCATGTCGCCTGAACGGGATACGTGTCATAGGGAAAATACCGCGCCAGCCATGCTCACCCGCTTCCCCGCAGGTACGCACCACAAGGCGCGCCGTTCGCACAGCGCGCCGCCTCGTTGGCCGGTATCCGGGCTGGCGAAGACGACCCGTGTTCCCTTCCCAGGCGGCACCGATTGCGCGGATTGCACCTAGTGGGTTATAGACACGAGCGGCGAGCACGAGGGCTCACGTTCGCTTACCGTTGCGGGGGCAGCTCAGGTTAGGGCGCGCGATGGCTTGCCGCACCACCCCTCCTGATTCCCGTTGAACTGCTTCGACCGGAAAGACGAAGCGAGCACCAACGGGCTGATCATAGCGGAACACCTCCGCTCATGCGATGCGCGGCCCGGTTGTCTTGCGCGCCGCAGTCTTGGGCACCAGAGCGCGCCAGCCGACGACGCACGATGTGATGCACAAGGCGATGCCCAGGGCGGACAGGATCAGCACCAACGCCTCGCGCAACCAAGGTCGTTCCCGCAGCGGTTCGAAGTCGAGGCTGTGCAATCCCTGGTACATGAACCGCTGCCATCGTCCCGAGGGGTCGACCCGCAACAACACCCTGCCCGAGGCGGGATCGGCATAGAGGTCCGTGCCGTCGGACCAATGCGCGCGCCAGACCGGCAAAGGCCGGCCCTCCGAGGCTTCGGCCGAGCCTGGATTCTTCGCGTAGTAGACATCGTCGTAGCGATCCATCCGCACCACGCTCGACGCAGGTGTGTCTGCACCGCGCAGATGCCGCAGGACGCCCGACATCAGCGCGTCAGGCAGCGCCGGATCCAATGTCGATGCAGCGCTCGCATCGTCCGCGCGCACCCACCACCGCCGGCCTGTGCCCTGGATTCGATACCAGACCTGCCCGTCGACTCGAATCCGCTCCAGTTCCAATGGCTGCGCACCGGCCTCGCCGGCCGAGACCGCAGCCAGGGCAAGCGGCGGCGCCAGGACCGCGTCCCGGCTGGGGCCGAGCCAGCGCTCGCGCTCGGAAGCCGATAGCCCGCGTGACGAGAACACGCCATAGGGATTCATCGACATCAGGCCGGAGAAGATCCAGGTGAGCGTGAACACCGCGGCGACCAGGCCCGCGATGTGATGCCAACGCATCCAGAACTTGCGATAGGGAATCCAGCGCGTTCGGTTCAGGAACAGCTGCCAGATGCCCAGCGCCAGTCCGGTCGCGGCCAGCACCACGCCAGGGATCGACAGCCAGACGACCACCTGGTTCCACGCTTGCGGAAACTGCCGGAGCACGGTCGGATAGATCCAGTGCGGGACCGCACCGATCCAGTTCCAGAACCGCTCGCTGCGGCGGGTGTCGCGCACCACTTCGGCGGCGGTACTCGACACGTACAGTTCGAGACCGTCGTCTCCTTCCAGGCTGACCTTGAAGAGCGGACGGTAGGGATCGAAGCCTTGCGGAACCGTCCATTGGTCACGCTCCAGCGCTTCGGCCGAAAGCGCGCGTCGGCCGGTGAAGGACTCGGCCACCTTCATGGCCTGCACGGCGCCGAGCGGGGCCTTCGCGGTGCCGGTGCGGGCATCGAGGGCTTGCCACTGCGCGGCCTTCGCCGGCCCGGCATCGACCAGGAGCCGCCAGAGCGGCTCTCCCGGCTCGGCCATGCCCAGGCGTGCCTCGGTGAAGCTCACGCCAGCCCGCCTGGCAGCCTCTTCGGCGGTCAGGCAGCAACCGGCGCCGAGCGCCAGAGGCTGCAACCCCGCGCGCCGCTCGGCCTGCGAGAGATTCGGGAATGACACGTAGTACAGCACGATCCCGGTGACGAACCACATCAGGAACAGCAAGGCCAGCGAGATGCCGAGCCACTTGTGGATGAAGACCAGTGCGCGCTTCATGCCCGCGCCACCTGCGTTGTCGGATGCGGATCAGGCAAAGCCATGGCGCCGTGGTCTGAATGCAGGGACAGCTCCCCCGCGCGCGCTCATCAGAAGGCCGCCCGGTAGCTGACTTCGAAGCTGCGCGGGGCCCCGATCATGACCTGATTGTTCGAATTGGCGCCGCTCCAAAAGGCGTAGAGCTCGTCGGTCAGGTTGCGCACGCGAAAGGTGATTTCGCCCTTCTGCAGGCTCCAGGTCGCATAGGCGGTCGCGGTCGTGAATCCGTTCATGCGGACCGTGTTGGCGTTGTTGGCGTAGGCGTAGCCGGTTCGGTTGACGCCGCCACCGATGCGCAGCGGCCATCCCGGCACCTTGTAGTCGGCCCAGAGGTTGACAACCGCGCCCGGCACGTTCGGCGGGGTGTTGCCCGCGCGCGAGACGTTGCCGGCCTCGATGAGGCTGTCGAATTGCGCATCGACCCATGCGAGATTGCCGCTCAGTGTCAGCTCGCGTGTCGCCTTCCAGGCCGCGGCGAGTTCCAGGCCCTGCGCGGACTGCTTGCCGCTGTTGACCGTGAGCGTCGGGTTGCTGAAATCGCGCGACAGCACGTTGTCGAGTTCGATCCTGTAGGCCGCCAGCGTGTAGTCGAGGCGGCCCTCCAGCGCCGACTGCTTGAGGCCGAGCTCCAGCTGCTTGCCCGTCGAGAGGCTGAAGCCGGCGTTGGTCGCCGAGAGCAGCAGGAGGTTGCCCGTACCGACCGGCGCACTCGCGTTCGAGTACTGGGCGTAGACCGAAGTGTAGTGGTCGATCGCGAAAACCACGCCCAGACGCGCCGATGTGGGCTTGTACCTCTGCGTGAACGATGCCTGGGCCCCGGTGTTGAGGTCCATGTTCTGGCGCTCCAGCTTCACGTAGTCCTGCCGCAGGCCGCCCACGAGGGTCCATCGGTCGCCGACGGACAGGGCATCTTCCATGAAGATCGCACCCGTGGGAATCCGTGCCTCGAAGACTGTGCGATTGCCGGCACCCGCGAACAGGGCGGGGTTCGCGGCAAAGACGCCGTAGCGTCCCGGGATGGTGGCGAACTCGCTCACCGAGAGCGCATTGTTGGCTGCGGTCGATCCGTTGGAGAAGTCGCGGTTGGAAGAAAAGTCGGTCTTCGTGTATTCGAGCCCCCCCACGAACCGGTTCTTCATTCCCCCGATCGGCGACGTGTTCGTGAGATCGAGCCGATCCGTCAGGATCTGGTGGTCGTGGGTGATGCCAACCAGGTCGCGCACGATGCGGCGCGGGGCGGCGAAGGCATAGGACTCCGAATTGCGCCATGTCCTGTCCGCCGTGTAGTAGGAAAGCTGGTTGCGCAGTTTCCATTCCGGCGCGATCTGCCAGCTGAGCTTGGCGCGCGTCCAGAGGCTGTCCGCACTCATCTCGGCATCGTCGAAGTTGTAGTTGCGAAACGCGATGCCGCGATCGACCACTCGCCCGCCGGCGTCGCTGACGATGTCCGTCGGCTGGAGCGCATAGGCACGCGGCACCAGCGGCGTGCCCTGATAGGACAGCGCACTGTCCCTGGCGTAGTCCATCGACAGATCGAGCGTGAGCTCACGCGTCAATGCCGTGCTGAAGCCCATGGTGAGGTTGTCGTAGCGCTGCTTGTTGCGGTCGATGTACCCATCGGTCTGCTGGTGGCTGTAGTCCAGTCGGAAAGCGCTGGCCTCGCCCACGTTGACGCCCAGGCCGACGCCGGCCCTGGCCGTGCCGAAGCTTCCATAGGAAAGCATGGCCTCGGCCCCAGGGTTGCTGCGGTCGGGTCGCTTGGTCACGAAGTTGACGGCCGCGCCGATGGCGCCTTCACCGTAGAGCACCGAAGAGGGGCCCTTCAGGACTTCGATGCGCTCATAGTTCCAGGTGTCCTGGGTCCGGCTCACCATCGTCGGCACCGCAATGCGATCGCCGTCGAACAGATAGGTGATGAAACCACCGGTGAAGCCGCGCGTCGAGATCACCGATGGCGATCCGGGCGCTCCACCGGCAGTGATGCCCACGCCGCCGCGCAAGGCCTCTTCGAAAGTCCGCGCGCCACGCCGTTCCATGGTCTCCTGGCTGATCACCTCGACCGAAGCCGGCGTTTCCATGACGCTCAGGCCCAGCCTGCCGGCAACTTCGGTCGTTGCCTGAAGCGCCGGCGCCTGATCCTGCTGGATGGCTGTCACCTCGACGGGTCGCAAGCTCACTTGCGCCGGCGCCGAGGTGCTGGCGAGCAGGGCGACAAGGCCCGGGATCGTGATGTGTGGGGTCGTGAAAGGACCTGAAACCCGGGGCCGGATCCCGAGCTCGGCAGGCTTGCGCATATGCGGTTCCTCCAGCCCGCATTCCCGCTGGGCTGTTCAAAGAGAGACACACGCTGCAATTGCACGAGTCGATGCCAACCCGGCACGCAGGTGCCGAGCGGCCCGGACAAACGCACTCCCGCAGCGTCCGAAGGCGATTGCGAAGGCCGGTATCCGGGCTCGCGGGTTGCTGTCATGCGCTTGCGCACGACAACAGAAGCCTCGCCTTCCCACGCTCGACTCGAGCGCAGTGGCTGCGAACACCCGCAGGTGCTCACTCGAAACTTCTCTATCCGCTTACCGTTGCGGGGGCAGCGCAGGCATTGCGCGTCATCGACGCGCGCACCTGCTTCCCGTTTAACCTCCCAAACCATTTCCGGCATGGGGGGCACCTTCGAACCGTGGCGGAGATCGCTCCAGCAAGGAGCGATCTACCGTCGGGGCGGATTATAGGAAGCGCCGACGGGGGTCAGCGCGCCGCCGGTGCGCCTGTCGACTTGCGCACCACCAGCTCCGGCCTCAACACCACGGTCGACGCTGACATCGCGCGCCCGTCGATCTCCTCGAACAGCATCTCGGCCGAGCGCCAGCCGAGTTCGCGATGGGGCAGGCGGATGGTGGTGAGCGGCGGATCGACCATGTCCACGAGCGGCATGTCGTTGTGGCCGGTGACCGAGATGTCCTGCGGCACGCGCAGGCCGGCATCGCGAAGCGCGTCGTAGGCGCCCAGCGCCACGAGATCGTTGCAGCAGACCACCGCCTGGGGCGCGGCGCCGGCCGCGAGCATCTGCTTCATCGCCATCGCGCCCGCCTCGCGGCTGTAGCTCGCGCACTCGACCATGCGGAACGGCTTCATGCGGTGATCGCGCAAGGCCTGCTCCACGCCCAGCCAGCGGCCCACACCGGTGGGAATGGTCTGCGGTCCCGCGAGATGCGCGATGCGCTTGTGGCCCAGGCCGACGAGGTGGTCGACCGCGAGCTTCATCGCGAGCCGGTCATCGCTGACCACGGCCGGCAGGCGGCCGGTTTCATCGGCGCGGTTGACCAGCACCGCGGTCATGCCTGCCTTGGCGATGAAGTCGACCAACGGGTCGTCGCGCGTGGCGGTGGCCAGGATCACGCCATCGACGCGCTGCGCCAGCATGCGCTCCAGCACCGGCCGCGCGAGCGCGGGGTCCACCACGTTGGTGACGAAGACGAAATAGCCGTGCGCGGCCGCGCTGGCCTCGATGCCCTGGAGGATCGGCGGGAACACGGCATTGGTGATGTCGGGCACCAGCACGCCGATGGTGTGGGTGCGGCCCGTGCGCAAGGCCGAGGCCGCGCGGTTGGGCCTGTAGCCCAGGCGCTGCGCCGCCTCCTCGACCACACGCAGCACCTCGTCGCTGATCAATGACCGCTTCTCGGGGCTGAGCGCGCGCGAGACGGTCGACACATGAACGCCGGCCGCGCGGGCAACGTCGCGAATGGTGACGGGGGTGGAAGTCGGGTTGGTGCTCATTGATGCAAACGATTGTCATGCAGGCGGGCGACCCTTGTTCGGCAATCGCCCTCCTTGAACGTCGGAATTCCTCCATTTTACTTTTTGGTGATTTGGGCTAATATCGTGCAAACGATTGCAAGGATCTCAACGTGAACATCGCCACCTCCCCCGATTCGGTGCTGGGCTTCGCGCTCGACGCCATGAAAGGAACGCCCGACCCGCGGCTGCGCACCGTGATGGATGCACTCACCCGCCACCTGCATGCCTTCGTCCAGGAGGTGAAGCTGACCGAGGAGGAGTTCGAGCGAGCGCTCGAATTCATCGTCGCCATCGGCCACGCCACCGGCGAGACCAAGAACGAGGTGGTGCTCGCGGCCGACATCCTCGGCGTGTCCACCGTGGTGGCGCTGCAGAACAACCAGGACCCGCACGGCGAATCGCCGGCCGCGCTGCTCGGCCCCTTCTGGCGCGCCAACTCGCCGGACTGCGCCCGGGGCGACAACATCGCGCGCTCGGGCACGCCGGGCACACCGCTCGACGTGACGGGCACCGTGCGCGACGGCAAGGGCCACCCGCTCGCCGGCGCCACGGTCGACGTCTGGCAGGCCTCGCCCGTGGGCCTCTACGAGAACCAGGACCCGACGCAGGTCGACATGAACCTGCGCGGCCGCTTCACCACCGACGCCGAAGGGCACTTTCATTTCCGCAGCGTGCGGCCGGCCGGCTACCCGGTGCCGACCGACGGCCCCTGCGGCGTGCTGCTGCACGCGCAGCAGCGCCATCCGAACCGGCCCGCGCACCTGCACTTCATGGTGAGCAAGCCGGGCCACAAGGTGCTGATCACGCAGGTGTTCGCCGATGACGACGAGAACCTGGAGAGCGATCCGACTTTCGGCGTGACGCGCCAGCTGATCGGCCGCTTCGCGCTGGCACCCGACGGCAAGACCGCCACGCTGCAGTACGACTTCCAGCTCGAGCCCGGCGAGATGAAGTTCCCCCGGCCACCGATTCCCTGATTGCCCGATTCCACAACCTCCCCTCTTCCCATGAGCTTCGATCCTGTTTCCAGACTCGACGGCAAGGTCGCCGTCATCGCCGGTGGCCTCGGCGCCATCGGCTACGCCACCGCCACGCGGCTGGCCGCGCTCGGCGCCACCTGCGTGCTGCTGCACCGTGGCGCAGACGTTGCTGCCGCACGGGCCGCCGCCCTGCCCGCCGCCCACGGACAGCGGCACGGCGCGATCCGCGCCGACATCGTCGACACGCCCAGCCTGCAGCGGGCCGCCTCCGAGGTGCAGGCCGCCCATGGCCGCTGCGACATCCTGGTCAACAGCGCCGGCCACACGCAGCCGGTGCCAGCCGCCGACCTCGACGCGCTCACCGACGAACTGATCGACGATCTGCTGCGCGCCAACTTCCGCGGCGTGTTCGCGACCATCCGCGCCTTCGCGCCGATGCTCAAGGCCAGCGGCGACGGGCTGGTGGTCAACGTCTCGTCGATCGCCGGCTTCACCGGCGTCGGCAGCAACCTGGCCTACGTCGCGGCCAAGGCCGGCCTCGACGTCGTCGGCGACGCGCTGGCCAAGGCGCTCGCGCCCGCGGTGCGCGTGGTCTCGGTGTCGCCGGGTGCGGTCGAGTCCGGTTTCGTGCCGGGCCGTGGTGCCGAGTTCGCCGACAAGATGGCCGCCACCACACCGCTGGGCCGCATCGGCCGGCCCGACGACGTTGCCGCCACCGTCGAAGCGCTGGCGACCACGCTGCGCTTCGTGACCGGCACCCGCATCGTGGTCGACGGAGGGCGGCACCTGTGAGCACCAAAACCTTGATCACCTGCGCGGTCACCGGCAACCTCGTGAAGCCCGAACAGACGCCGCACCTGCCGATCACGCCGGTGCAGATCGCCGACGAATGCCTGGCCGCGGCCGAGGCCGGCGCGGCGCAGGTGCACATCCATGTGCGCCATCCGGAGACCGGCAAGCCCTCGATGGAAGTCGACCTCTACCGCGAAGTGGTCGACCGCATCCGCCGGCAGAACCGCGAACTCATCATCAACCTCACGACCGGCCCCGGCGGCCGCTTCATACCGAGCGAGGACGACCCGAAGGTCGCCGCGCCCGGCAGCACCCTCCTGCCGCCCGAGAAGCGGGTCGAGCACATCGCACTGATCAGGCCCGACGTCTGCTCGCTGGACCTCAACACGATGAATTCCGGGCCCGACGTGGTGATGAACACGCCGAAGAACGTGCGCCGCATGGCCCGCGTGATCCGCGACGCGGGCGTCAAGCCCGAACTGGAGATCTTCGATTCGGGCGACATCCATCTGGCGCTCGACCTGATCGCCGACGGGACACTCGACGGCCCCGCCATGTGGACTTTCGTGCTCGGCGTGAAGTACGGCTTCGCGCCCACGCCGGAGACGCTGCTCTACGCCCGCAACCTGCTGCCGCGCGGCGCCTTCTGGAGCGCCTTCGGCATCGGCCGCTCGGAGTTCCCGATCGTCGCGCAGGCCTGGCTGCTGGGCGGCCATGTGCGCGTGGGCATGGAGGACAACATCTACCTCGAGAAGGGGGTGCTGGCCCAGAGCAACGCACAGCTCGTGGCCAAGGCGCGCGACATCCTGCGCAGTCTGGGCGGCGAAGTGGCCAACCCGCGCGAGGCGCGCGCCCTGCTGGGCCTGACCGACACCAGCGCCGCGCAAGGAGCAGCACGATGAGCATCGCGGCCATGCATGCGACCCACACGTCCCGCGCGCTGCGCGTGAGCGAGAAGGCCGCCAACCTCGACGCACTGCGGCTCGAAGCCGCGCCGCAGCCGGAGCCGGCACCGCCGCCCGGTCATGCCGTGGTGCGCATCGCCGCCGCCGCGGTGAACCCGAGCGACGTGAAGGCGACGCTGGGCATCATGCCCCAGGCCGTCTGGCCGCGCACCCCGGGCCGCGACTTCGCGGGCACCGTGGTGAGCGGGCCCGCCGAATGGATCGGCCGCGAGGTCTACGGATCCGGCGGCGACATCGGCATCACGCGCGACGGCTCGCATGCGCGCTACCTGGTGCTGCCCGAAGCAGCGCTGCGCGCCAAGCCCCAGGGCATCTCGATGGACGAAGCCGGCGCGGTGGGTGTGCCCTTCGTCACCGCCTACGAAGGTTTTCGCCGCAGCGGCATGCCGCAGGCGGGCCAGACGGTGCTGGTGCTCGGCGCCAACGGCAAGGTCGGGCAGGCGGCGGTGCAGCTCGCGGCGCAGGCCGGCGCGCGGGTGATCGCGGTGCAGCGCAGCGCCGGGCCCTTCGAGGGATTCGCGAGCGGTCCGGTCGACGTGATCGATGCGTCCCGTCACGCCGATGTCGGCGCACAGGTGCGCGAACTCACCGTCGGGCGCGGCGCCCATATCGTCTACAACACCGTGGGCAGCGTGTACTTCGAGGCGGCCAACAAGGCGATGGCCAAGGGCGCGACGCAGATCTTCATCGCCACGCACGACCGCGCGGTGCCGTTCGACATCTTCGCGTTCTACCGCGGCATGCACACCTTCGTGGGCATCGATTCGCTGGCGATGGACTGTGTCGCCGCCACCGCGCAGCTCGACGCGATGCGCGAGGGCTTCGAGCGCGGGACCTTGAAGCCTTTTCCCGTGGCACGCCACTTCGCGCTCGACGAAGCCATCGACGCCTACCGGCTGGTGCTCTCCGGCAGCACCGACCGCGTCGTGCTGCGCCCCTGAACCCGCAAGGAACACACGCCATGCACGTGACCCGTTTCAACGAAGCGCCCCGCTACGAGGCGCCCAATCACTTCGACATGCGCTGCCTGCGCCTGCAGGGCAAGGAAGCCGGCCCCTCCACGCAGATGTGGATGGGCATGAGCCAGATCCTGCCCGGCGGCCACACCGGGCTCGACGGCTCGCCGATGGAAAAGCTCTACCTCGTGCTCGAAGGCCAGCTGCATGTCGTCGGCGAACTCGACGACGCGCATCAGGAAGACGTGCTCCAGCCCTACGACAGCTGCCGTTTCGCGCCTGGCGAAAAACGCCAGCTTGAAAACCGCAGCAACCGGCCCGTCCTGGTCGCGCTGGTGATGTCCAACGCGCCACCGGCCTGACGGCGTACATCGAATTCGACCCAACGGAGACAAGACGCATGAAAAGAGCATTCCAATCGAGCCGCCGGCACGCGCTGGCGATGGCCGCCGCACTCGCGGCCTGCACGCTGACCGGCGCCCACGCGCAGGGCCCATGGCCGGGCTCGCAGCCGATCAGGCTGATCGTGCCCTTTACCGCGGGCAGCGGCACCGACATCGTCGCGCGCCTGGTGGCCGAGAAGCTCGGGCCGGCGCTTGGCACCAGCGTGATCGTCGACAACAAGCCCGGCGCAGGCGGCACGCTGGGCGCGGCCATCGCCGCCAAGGCGCCGGCCGACGGCTACACGCTGCTGGTGCATTCGGCCGGACATCTCGTGAATCCGTGGATCTACAAGGCCTTGTCGTACGACACGATCAAGGACTTCACCGGCGTGACGCCGATGGCCAGCCTGCCCAACGTGCTGGTCACCGCGCCCTCGCACTTCGCGGACGTGAAGGACCTCGTGACCAAGGCAAAGGCCAAACCCGGAAGCTTCAACTACGGCTCCGCGGGCAACGGTTCGGCCACGCACATGAATGCCGAGGTGTTCCGGCTCGCGGCCAACGTCGATGCGCAGCACGTGCCCTTTCGCGGCACGCCCGAGGCCATGACCGAGGTGATGGCCGGGCGCGTCGACTGGTTCTTCGCGCCGATGGTGTCGGCGCTGCCGCTCATCAAGAGCGGCAAGCTGCAGGCGCTGGCCGTGGGAACTGCCAAACGCTCGTCGGCCTTGCCCGACGCCCCCACCACGGTGGAGGCCGGCGTGCCGGGGTCGGCATACCTGTTCTGGGTCGGCCTCTTCGCTCCCGGCAAGACGCCTCAACCGGTGGTGGAGCGACTGCAGGCCGAAGTCGCGAAGATCATGGTGTCGCCCGAGTTGATGGAACGGCTGGAGAAACTCGGCGCCGAGCCGTTCACCATGTCGTCGGCGCAGTTCAACAAGTTCATCGTTGACGAAACCGCCAAGGCGCAGCAGGTGGTCAAGGCCGCGAGCATCAAGGTGGACTGACGACACCACACCTTTCAGCCGGCGCCAGCGCCCGCCGCGCGCGATCGGGCTTTGGTGGCGCCTTGCGGTTCAGAAGGCGGCCTAACCCGTTCCCTCACGGGCGCCGCCACGGCGCATTTCGCTCACCAGGTCACAGACTCCGGTGACCATGCCGCCAGATCCATTGCCAATGTTCCGTACATATCTCTTTTCAACAGGGGGCGAGGGAAGCGGTCCGCCTTCGCATAGTCACGACTGGGACGAGTCCTGCTACGTACTGACGGCGAGATCAGCTTTCTCTGCGACGGTCGCGCCCACGCCTGTCATCCTGGAACGCTCGTGCATGTACCGCGCCGAACGGCGCACGGCTTTCAGTACGGCAAGGGTGGTGGCCGGATGCTTGAGATCACCGGGCAGAACGCCTTGGCCGCCCAAATGTTCACCGGCGTCGACCACGAGATTCCGGTGGGCCCACCCGATATTCCAAAGCTGCTGGCCGTTCTCGATCGCCACGGTGTGACTGTCGCAGCCTGAACGGCACACGAGGCCGCGTCCAGCGTCGTCCGGTCCAGTCCGTCGCGTTCGACCTCGTACGGCAGGTGTGCAGTGGTTGCAGTCCTTCGCCGTGCGCCGACCTGTGACTCAGATCGGGCGTTTTCGGGACCTGAAAATCATCGTCGTAGACGTTTGACCCGGCATCGGATGCCAAACATACTTGGCCCGTCCCTTCGCAATTCCATTCTGTGGACAGCAGCCCGTGACCGAACCTTCTGTCAGGCAAAGACTCACAGCCATTCTTGCCGCCGACGCAGCCGGTTTTTCACGCTTGATGGCTGGCGACGAGCGGGCGACATTGGCAGCGCTGGACGCTGCACGCACCGTGTTCAGAATCGAGATCGAAGCGCACCAGGGCCGTGTCATCGACATGGCAGGCGACGCGGTGCTTGCGGTGTTCGATACCGCCGCCGGTGCGGTCAATGCGGCCCTGGCGATTCAGCAGAGCCTGGCGATCGCTTCCGAGGATACGGGGCAGGACCGTCGCATGCACTTTCGCATCGGAGTGCATCTCGGCGACGTGATCGAGAAGGAAGACGGCACGGTCTATGGTGATGGGGTGAACGTCGCCGCGCGGCTCGAGGGACTCGCCGAACCCGGCGGCATCTCCGTCTCGGACGCTGTTTTGGGTGTCGTCAGCGGCCGGGTCCGTGCAACCTTCGCGGACCGGGGTGAGCAGCGGCTCAAGAACATCGCCAGGCCGATACGCGTCTTCGCCATCCACCCTGGCAGCGGTAAGACCGATGCCGGTGCGACGCGGGAACCCACTCGGAGTGCTGCGCCACCTCAGGGGCAGGAACCCCGTGCGCATGCCTCGGCGGATGAAGCCCCGCCGGCCACTGCGGTGCCGCGGCGCTCGGCCCAGCGTCCGGCCGGCCTGTTCGTCGGCCGCCAGCAGGAAATGGCTCACCTGACGAACGCGCTGGAGAACGCACGAAAGGGTCGCGGACAGGTCGTCTTGTTGGCCGGCTCGGGCGGCATGGGCAAGACGCGCCTGGCGCAGCAGCTGGCCGCGAGAGCCGAACAGGACGGCGTGCAGGTGTTGTGGGGCCGCTGTCTGGAAGAGCCCGGAGCGCCACCCTACTGGCCATGGCGCCAATTGATTCGGGGCTATTTGCGCAGCAATGGCGACAGCGATCTGGTCCTGACTTTTGGCCCGGGACTGGCGGACATCGCAGGCATCGTTCCCGAACTGGCCGAGCGGTTCACCTCGCTCCAGCCCGGCGTCGAATCCAGCGACACCGCGCAGTCGCGTTTCCGCCTGTTCGACGCGGTCGTCGGATTCTGGCGCATGGCAGCGCAGCGCGCGCCTCTGCTCCTGATCTTCGAGGACCTGCACTGGGCCGACCCCACTTCGCTGCGGCTGTTCGCTTTTCTTGCCGCCGAACTCGAGGACTGCGGCCTGCTGGTGATAGGGACCTATCGCGACACGGAGCTGTCGCGTCAGCATCCGCTGTTCGAAACGCTGGGCGAGCTGGCGCGCTCTTCGGCATTCCGTCGCCTCGAACTGACTGGATTGAGCAGCCACGAGACCGAGCAGTGGATGACCGCGGCAAGTGGTGGTGCGGCGAGCGCCGGCTTCGTGAGTGCCATGCACGCTCGCACCGAAGGGCATCCGCTGTACCTCGAGGAGATGCTGCGCTTCATGATGGAGGCGCGTACTTCGCAAGCTGACGGGTCCGTCGGCAACGAAGCGGACCTGCTGATGAAGATCCCGAGCAGCGTGCGCGAGGTCATCGGCAAGCGCCTGAATCGACTCTCGGTGTCCGCCGGCGGGCTGCTGTCGATCGCTGCGTGCATTGGCCGGACATTCGATCTCGACCTCTTGGTGCCGCTTGCGGCCGACAAGTCGGAAGACGAGGTTCTGCTGGCGCTCGAAGAAGCGCTGGCGGTTCATTTGATCGAGCCAGTGCCGAATTCTCAGCAGTTTCGTTTCGGCCACGCGTTGATCCGCGAGACGCTGTACGACGAGATGCTCGGCCGGCGCCGCGCCAGGCTGCACTTGCGCATCGGCGAGATGCTCGAGCAGCGCCGCGGCGACGATGAGGCCCAGGCCCTGCCGCAACTGGCCTACCATTTCAGCGAGGCTGGGCCCGGCGCCGCAGTCGTCAAGGCGTTGCGCTATGCCAAGGAATCGGCCGAGTACGCGGCGCGGTTGTTCGCTTTCGAAGAAGCGGCGCGCCTCTACGGCCTGGCGTTGCGCCTGCAACTGCAGCACTTCGCCAAGGACACGGCCCAGCGCTGCGTCTTGCTGCTGGGTCTCGGCGAAGCTCAGCTGTCGCTGGGATCCGGCGAACCGGCGCGAGCCGCGTACCAGGAAGCGGCCGAACTGGCTCGCAATCACGGCCTAGCCGCGCTATTTGCCCAAGCCGCCGTGGGATTCGAAATTGGCAATGCGATGGCGGCCCGTTCCGGCGAGCCGGCGGTGATCTTGTTGTTGGAGGCCATTGCGCTGCATCAGGCGGATGACCCGTTGCGGGTCGAGTTGCTGGCCCGTCTGTGTCGGGCCTACGTTTACTGCGACTGCGCAGACGAGGCGAAGGAGGCCCACCGCCGCGCCGTGGCGCTGGCGCGTCAGATCGGCGACATGAAGGGCCTGTGCATGGCACTGTCGGCGATTACCGCCGCCATCTACTGGCCAGACCTGCTGCACGAGCGCATGGCGGCCGCCGAAGAGTCCCTGGCCATCGCGGAGAAGATGAACCTGTTGCCGGGCGTCGACTCGTTTCCGTACTTTCTGGCCAACTTGATCCAGGTGGGCGATGCGCGCGCGGTGCGTCGCCTGGTCGACTGGGGTCTTCGCATTTCGGAACAGACCCACTCGCCGTACCTGGAAACCTTGTGCAGGCACACGGAAGCACTGGTGGCCATCAACGAGGGCCGCTTCGCCGACGCGGAGTCCTCGACCACGCAGGCGCTGCACAGCGGACGGCGCCTCGCCGAGGACCAGGCGGTCAGTGCCCACGGCATGCAGATGTTCTGCCTGCGACGCGAGCAGGGCCGGCTGCGAGAGGCGCTGCCGATGTTGCAGTACTTCGCGCGCACCACGCCCGAGGCGCACGCCTGGCAGCCCGGGCTGGCCTTGCTGTATGCCGAACTGGACATGCGAGCCGAGTGCCAAGCTCAATTCGACAGCCTGCCTTGGGACCGGGCAACAACCCTGCTGCGCGACGTCAGTACGACGACCACTGTCATGTTCGCCGCCGAGGTCTGTGTCTACCTCGGCGATGCCGCGCGCGCGGCATTGTTGTACCGTTTGCTGCAGCCCCACGCCGGTATCAACCTGGTGCCCGATTTCGGCGGGCCCTGCCTGGGCTCGTCCGATCGGCTGCTGGGCAACCTGGCCGGCGTGATGGCGCAATGGGACTTGGCCGAGCGCCACTTCGAGGCCGCGCTCGCCATGGACCGCCGCAGCGGATCGCGTGTCTGGCTGGCGCACAGCCGCTATGCCTATGCCGTGATGCTGCATCGGCGCGCGGGGGCCGGCGATTTCGACCGGGCGCGCGAACTGTTGGTCGACGCACGGGCCGAGACTACGGTGCTGGGCATGAACGCGTTAACGCCGCGCATCGACGCGCTCGCCGAACGCATCGGATCGCCGCCGCCGCCGGCATACCCTTGCGGGCTGACCGGACGCGAGGTGGCCGTGCTGCGGCTGATGGCGATGGGCCGCAACAACCGCGAGATCGGACAGGTGCTGGCGATCAGCCCGAACACCGTGGCCGCCCACGTGCGCAGCATCCTCGAGAAGACCTACACGGCGAACCGGACCGAGGCCGCGGCATTTGCCAATCGCGAAGGTCTATTGGAGTCTTGATCCGCCTGCCTGACGACTGCTGCCATTACTGCGGGCGGATGTTCTGGTTCACGCGAAACAGGTTGTCCGGGTCGAACTGGCGTTTCACGGCGGCCAGCCGCGCGTAGTTGCCGCGGTAGGATGCGCGAATCCGCTCGTCGCCCTCGTCCATCATCATGTTGACGTACGCGCCGCCAGCCGAGTAGGGATGCAGCGCATCCCAGTAGTTCTTGGTCCAGGCGGTGATCTTCGGCGCGTCTTTCGCATCCGGACTGACGCCGACGATGACCTCGCCCCACTGCGCGTCGCGGTACGAGAACGGCGTGTCCGCCTGCTGGGGTCGATGCGCCGCGCCGTCGATCGGGTAGAGGTGCATCGTCGACTGCGGGGTTGGGAGGGCTGCGGCGAAGCGCTGGTGCTCGACGATCGCGGCATCCGGAAGTTCATTGACGAAATCCGCGCGCCAATACCACTGGTCGCCCGGCGGATACAGCCCGTCGAAGGCACTTTGCAGGGCCGGGAAGGGCATCAGTTGCACGCCGTGCATCAGCGGCGGCCCGAATTCGCGCACGGGTTTGAATACAGCGTCGGCGTCGGCCGATGGGCCGGTGTAGCACCACACCACGCCACACACCTGCCGGCCATGCAGCGCCGGAGGAAAAGGTGCCACCGGCGGCACGGTCAGGAAGGCGAAGAACCCGTTCAGGTCCTCTGGCGCCGCGAGGATGAAATCGCGATACCAGCGCAAGACGTCGCCAGCCTGTTCGAGTGACCAGAAGGTGGGCCCGGCCACCACCGTGTCGATCGGATGGAGCCGAAACTCGAACGACGTGACCACCCCGAAGTTGCCGCCGCCGCCGCGCAGCGCCCAGTACAGGTCGGGGTTTTGTTCGGCATTGGCAGTCATTAGGCTGCCGTCGGCGACCACCACGTCGGCCTCGATCAGGTTGTCGACCGTCAGGCCACATTTGCGCGTCAGGTGTCCAAGGCCACCACCGAGCGTCAGACCGCCGACGCCGGTGGTGCTGATGATGCCGCTCGGCGTGGCCATGCCGAACGCGTGAGTGGCGTGATCGACATCGCCCCAGGTGCAGCCCCCTTCGACGCGCACAGTGCGCGCCGCTGCGTCGACACGGATACCCTTCATCGCCGACAGGTCGAGGACCATTCCGTCGTCGCAGGTGCCCAGGCCGCCGCCGTTGTGCCCGCCACCGCGCACGGCCAGCAAGAGCGACTGCTCGCGCGCGAACCTGACGCCCTGCATCACGTCGGCCACGTCACGGCAATAGACGATGAGCCTGGGGCGGCGATCGATCATCCCGTTGTAGACGCGGCGGGAAACGTCGTAGTCGGCGTCGTCCGGTTGCACGACCCGGCCGCGGAGCGCAGTGGAAAGCTCGGCAATCTTCTCGGCGTTCAACATGGTGTCTCTCCGGTTGGTGGCACGTCCGGGTGAACGTGAATCCACGAAACGGTTGTACGCCTCGGCCCCGCTTCGGAGAATAGTCAGGTCTGACGATGCGGGTGACCGGCCAGCTCTGATCAGCCTGCCGCCGAGGCCAGCACCCTGGGATCGCGGCCGAACGATTGCGACACTTCGACGATGACGTCGGCCGGTATATTCGCGCGCCGCGCAGCCTCGCGGATCGATTCCGGATCCTTCGATTCGTACAAGCAGTAGCTCTTGCGTTTGTCGGCACTCAGGAAGGAGAAAAGCCAGTTCACTCCCAAATCGCCATTGATCTTCGACACGGCAACCACGTCTTCGTCACTTAAGTCGAGCTTTTCGGCGAAGTTTCGCTCAATGATGTACAGGGGCATATGGACCTCCGTGATGCAGCCGGGATCTCCGGGCAGGGGAACGGAAGCATCGCTACTTTGGCGTTGCCTACTGCAAATTTTACGGTATCAGAACTGCCCATGCACGGCAACCACACGTGGGAGGTGGCGCCTCGCCTCAACCTCCATTCATGCTCACGGGGCCTTTAACACCTATGTTGCCGCGTGTAGGGTGAGGCCTGTCGCCGCCCATCTCCCAGAAGTGGCGACAGTGCGTAAGTCGGCCCGACAAAGGATTGGTCGAGTTTGTGCCTGTGCATGTCGATTTCGTCCGTCTAAGCCGTCGAGCCGGCGCGGAGCTTTCGAACGACCGCTTCGCGGCGTCCAAATAGCTGAACTCGACGACGGCTTCGGGCCCATCCATGCCGTTCGCGCTTTGTCCGTGAATGACAGCAACCAGTCTGGAGCGGTAGTAGCCTATGCGCAGGCGGCAAGCCGGACCCGGCCACATCCGGACCTTCGTTGCGTTTGACCTGAATGTCGCCTTACCTCGAAAGCGGACTTCAGAATCCAGTTCGAGTCCGACGGCAAGCTCCCGTCATCTGCGCAGGCGCATGGACACGGAAAATCTGTCCGCGGGATGCACCGAGACCGAGGCCTCGAACAGCTCGTCGTCGGCATCGAGATAGCGCCGCACGATCTTCAACGCCGAGGTCCCAGGCTCGACGTGGAGCTTCTCGGCCAAGCTGGCATCGGTGATCGTGAACGCCCTCACGTCTTGCTGGATCTCTGCGATCTGACGGCCGTAGCGTTCCTCGATAAGTGAGCTGATCAACGCGTCCGGCGATTCCTCCACAAGTTCTCCGATCTCGGAAAACGCGGCGTCGATATACACGTCCGTCCAGCCGATCGGCATGGCACTTTCGTCTCCGACCATGCGCAAGGTGGAGATGCGCAGCCAGGATGTGCCCTCCCCACACCCCAATTCCTTCGCCAAGTCACCTGTCACCGTTTCGGGCGCGATCGATTGCACCACGCGCAGATGCTCCTCGCCGAACTGGACCAGATCGTCGACGGACGCCAGCGACGGCCGGAAGCCGGCCCTCGGCTTCGCCGAGATGACCCGCGTGCCCACGTTCTTGCGCCGCGATACCAGCCCGAGTTGCTGCAGTTCGGCCAGCGCCGCCCGCACGGTGTGCCTGCTGGTCCCGTAGTGCTTGCACAGCTCGAGTTCGGTCGGTAACAGCGCTCCGACGCTGAAGTGCCCCGACGTGATCGCGTCGGTCAGGTGGCGGGCGATGTTCGCGAAGTTGGCCTTCTGCGGAGCCGGTTCAAGGATGGCGTTCATGGTTCTTAAGGGTAAACCCCATATTGGAGTTATGTCCGAACATATTAAAGTTCAATATGTTCGGACATATTAGCGTTCATCTCTCCCCACTTCAAGAGGCATTCATGTCGACTCCTTCGATTCCCATGGCCAGCACTGTCGTTGATTCCATCCTGTTCCGCGATGCCTTCGGCACGCAGAAGATGAGGCAAATTTTCTCCGATGGAGCGCTCATCCAGCGCTACATCGACGTCGAGGTCGCACTCGCGAAGGCCGAAGCGCGGGTCGGCGTGATTCCCGCCGACGCGGCCGAGGTCATCGCACGCGAATCGAAGCTCGAGCGCATCGACTTCGATCACATGCGCCACGAGACGGACATCGTCGGCTATCCGATCCTGCCGCTCGTGCACCAACTCGTCGGGATGTGCGGCGAGGCAGGCCGCTACGTGCACTGGGGTGCCACGACGCAGGACATCATGGACACCGCCGTCGCTCTCCAGGTGCGGGACGCGCTCGACAGCGTCGACGCCGACATCCGCGAGCTGCGCGGCATCCTCGCCTCACTGGCACGCAAGCATCGCGACACGCCAATGGCCGGCCGCACCCATCTGCAGCAGGCCTTGCCCGTGACCTTCGGCTACAAGGTGGCGATCTGGCTCGCCATGTTCGACCGTCACCAGCAGCGCCTCGCCGAGTTGCGCCCGCGCGTGGCGGTCGTCGAGTTCGCCGGTGCCGCAGGCACGCTGGCATCGCTCGGCGAAAAGGGCTTCGACGTTCAGAAAGCGATGGCCGCCGAGCTCAAGCTGGGCGTGCCCGCCACCACCTGGCACGTGGCCCGCGACGGCTTTGCCGAAGCGGTGAACCTGCTGGCGCTCGTCACCGGTTCGCTCGGCAAGATCGCGCTCGACATCATGATCATGGCGTCGACCGAGTTCGCCGAGGTCTACGAGCCCTTCGTCAAGGGGCGTGGCGCGTCGAGCACGATGCCGCAGAAGCGCAACCCGATCTCCAGCGAGCTGATGCTGGCGGCCTCGAAGGCGGTGCGCCAGCACGCCGGCCTGATGGTCGATGCGATGGTGCAGGACTTCGAGCGCGCCACCGGCCCGTGGCACGCCGAATGGATCGCGATCCCCGAGAGCTTCATCCTGACCTCGGGCGCCTTGCATCAGGCCAAGTTCGCGCTCGGCGGGCTGATCGTCGACGAAGCCCGCATGGCCCACAACCTCGGAATCACCAAGGGTCTGATCGTGGCCGAGGCCGTGATGATGGGCATGGCCCCGCACATCGGTCGGCAGCAGGCGCACGACGTCGTGTACGACGCCTGCCGCACGGTCAACGAGAAGGGCGGCACGCTGGCCGAAGCGCTGGCGGCCCTGCCGGAAGTCACGAAGCATTTCGACCGCGCCACCATCGATCGCCTCACCGACCCTGCCAACTACTTGGGCCTGGCACCGCAGATGGTGGACCGCGCGCTGGCGCTGTCCGCCGAAGTCAGCGCCTGAGACGCCTGGAGAGAGACAACATGACAACCACATCCACCCTCGAGCCCGGCGCGCTCGCCTCGCCGAAGAAGCTGCCCTGGTACCGCAAGCTCGGCATGCAGGTGCTGGTCTCGCTGATCCTGGGCATCCTGGTCGGCTTCGCGTTTCCAAAGTTCGCATCACAGCTCAAGTTGCTCGGCGACATGTTCCTGTCGCTCATCAAGGCAGGAGTCGCGCCGCTGGTGTTCCTCACCATCGTGCACGGCATCGCCTCGGCCGGTGACGTCAAGAGCGCGGGTCGTGTCGGCTGGCGCTCCATCGTGTACTTCGAAGTGATCTCGACGATCGCCCTGTGCGTCGGGCTGCTGGCGGGCAACCTGCTGGGCATCGGCAAGGGCATGACCGTCGCCGGGGGCGGCGCCGTCGCACCGACGGCGAAGGCGGCGGCGCCGCAAGGATTCCTCGAGTTCATGGCGCACATCGTTCCCGACAACTTCGTCGGCGCCTTCGCCAAGGGCGAGCTGTTGCAGGTCGTCGTGCTGGCCGTCATGGTGGGCATCGGCATCCTCGCGATTCCGGAAGGCCGCCGCGAGAAGATCAACGGCGGGCTCGACTACATCTCCGAAGTGCTCTTCTCGTTCATCAACCTGGTGATGAAGCTCGCGCCCATCGGGACCTTCGGCGCCGTCGCCTACTCGGTCGGCAGCAACGGCAGCGCGGTGCTCGTGGCGCTCGCGCAGTTCGTGCTGAGCTTCTACGCGGTCATCGCGATCTTCATCGCGGTCGTCCTTGGCCTCATTGCGAAGTTCGCGGGCTTCAGCCTCTGGCGCTTCCTGCGCTATATCAAGGACGAGATCCTGATCGTGCTCGGCACGGCTTCTTCGGAAAGCGCGCTGCCGCGCCTGCTGATCAAGCTGGAGCGCCTGGGTTGTGCGAAGCAGACGGTCGGCCTGGTGCTGCCCACCGGGTATGCCTTCAATCTCGACGGAACCTCGATCTTCATGGCGATGGGCGTGATGTTCATCTCGCATGCCTACGGTGTTCCGCTGTCGATCGACCACCAGATCGGCATCCTGCTGCTGATGCTCCTGACGTCCAAGGGCGCGGCCACGGTGTCGGGCGGCTCGTTCGTGGTCTTCGCGGCCACCGTGACTTCGACCGGCATCCTCCCGGTCGAGGGACTCGCGGTCATCTTCGGCGTCTACCGCTTCCTGTCGATGGCGATCGCGACCTGCAACACGATCGGCAACAGCGTCGCCGTCGTGGTGGTCGCGAAGTGGTCGGGCACCTTCGACCCGAAGGTCGCCGAGCGTCATCTGTATCCCGAGCGCTACCCGGACATCGCTGCGGCGGACGCGCAACTGGACGACGGCAACCTGCTGCCGGAAGACATGAAGGACACCAATCCCCACCCCGCCGGCATCGACATGCATGTGCCGGCCGCTGCCCGCTGACCCCATCCACGCTCCCAAGGAACTCATCATGAATTCGAACTGGAAACTGGGCGCGCTTGCCCTGGCATTCGTGGCGGGCGGTGCGCTCGCCCAGGCCTATCCGACGAAGCCGGTCACCTGGATCGTTCCCTTCGCTGCCGGTGGACCGACCGACGCACTCGCGCGCAGCATTGCGGAGCGCGTGGCGCGTGAGCTGGGGCAGCCCATCGTCATTGACAACACGCCTGGAGCAGGCGGCACCGTCGGTGCGGCCAAGGCGGCGCGCGCGGCGCCCGACGGCTACACGATGCTGGTCGGCCATATGGGCTACATGGGCGCCGCGCCCGCCCTGTACAAGAAACTCAACTACGACCCAGTCAAGGATTTCGCCCCGGTGTTCCGCTTTCCGGATACGCCGCTGGTGCTGATGGTCCGCAAAGAGCATCCCGCCAAGGACATCAAAGCCTTGGTCGATTTCGGCAAGGCCAACCCGGACAAGCTGTTCATCAGCAATGCGGGGGTCGGATCCAGTTCGCACTTGATCGCTGCACTGTTCGCTTCCTCCGCGGGTATCAAGGTTTCGCAGGTTCCGTACAAGGGGGCAGGGCCGGCACTGATCGACGTGATCGGCGGCCAGGTCGATGGCATCTTCGACCAGACCAACACCGCTTTGCCGCAGATCAAGGAGGCCAAGGTGCGTCCGCTGGCCGTAACTTCGAAAGTCCGCCTGCCCCAGCTGAAGGACGTACCGACATTGTCCGAAACCGTGCTGCCGAACTTCGAAGCGTCGACCTGGTACGGCATCTATGCGCCCAAGGGAACGCCGCAGCCCGCCCTGGACAAGGTGCAGGCTGCGTACCTGAAGGTCATGACCGACAAGGCCTTCACCGACAAGATGGCCGAGCAGGCCATCCAGCTGCTGCCGGCCGAGCAGTACACCGGCGCGGCTTTGGGCAAGCACACCGAAAGCGAGGTCGCACGGTGGAAGACTGTCGCAGCCAAGACCAACATTTCCCTGGATTGAGCATGGGCGCATCACGCATCGAGCATGACGCCTTCGGCCCGGTCGAGATCCCTGCGGACCGCTACTGGGGCGCACAGACGCAACGGGCCCTTGGCGTCTTCGAGGTGGGCGAGGAGCGCTTTCCTGCCTGCCTGGTCAGGGCGTTCGGGCTGCAGAAGATGGCGGCTGCACGGGCCAACCAGCGTTGCGGCGCGCTGAAGGCCGAACTGGCAGAAGCGATCGCGACGGCTGCCGGCGAGTTGCGCGACGGCCGCTTCGACGCGCACTTCCCGCTGACCATCTGGCAGACCGGTTCGGGCACGCAGACGAACATGAACGCCAACGAGGTGATCGCGAACCGAGCCAACGAGCTGATGGGCCGGCCCCTGGGCACCAAGTCGCCGGTGCATCCCAACGATCACGTCAATGCTTCGCAATCGTCCAACGACAGCTTTCCGACCGTCATGCACGTGGTGACGGTGGTGGAACTGGAGCACCGCCTGAAGCCATCGCTCTCATTGCTGCGCAACAGCCTGCGGGAACGCGCCGTTGCCTTCGCCGATGTGCTGAAGATCGCGCGGACGCACCTGATGGACGCCGTGCCGATGACGATGGGACAGAGCTTCGATACCTTTGCACGCCAGGTCGCACACGGGATCGACCGGATCGACGCCACCATGCCCCGGCTTCTGTCGCTGCCGCAGGGCGGGACGGCGGCCGGCACGGGTTTGAACGCGCCGCCGGATTTCGACCTCTACTTCTGCGAGGAGATCAGCGCGCTCACGGGGCGCGACTTCTCGCCCAATGCATCGAAGTTCGAGGGCATGGCCGCGCATGACGCGCTGGTCGAAGTGTCAGGCGCGCTGAACGTGCTGGCGACTTCGTTGCTCAAGATCGCCAACGATGTGCGCTGGCTCGGGTCCGGGCCGCGTTGCGGGCTGGGCGAACTGAAGATCCCGGATGACGGCCTCACGAGTTCGATCATGCCGGGCAAGCGCAATCCGACGATCGCGGAAGTGCTGGCGCAGGCCTGCATGCAGGCCGTTGGCAACCACGCGACGATCACCCTGGCCAACGCGTCGGGCAATTTCGAACTGAACGTCGCGAAGCCCTTGTTGGTTGCCAACCTGCTGCAATCGATCCGCGTGCTCGCCGACGCATCGAGCGTGTTCGCCCGGCGGCTGGTGCTAGGAATCCAGGTGGATCCTGGGCGCCTGGCCGGCAACGTCGAGAACGCGTTGCTGTTGGTGACGGCGTTGAATCCGCACCTTGGCTATGACCAGGTGGCGCGGATTACCGCTGTGGCACTTGAGCAGGGAATCACACCGCGAGCTGCCGCTTTGCAGCTTGGGCTTCTGGACGAAGCGACGTATGACAGGATTGTGGATGCCGCAAGGATGGCCCATCACCAGTAGCCGCGCCCACCGTGGCCCGTTGTACGCAAGCCGCAATGCCCGCTCTTAAGACCATTTGCGGCCGCTCGGTGTGCTTCGTCGAAGGTCGGGACGGGGCCCTACCCCGCCTCCACCGGCGTCCGTCGTGCGGCCGGTGTGCAGCGGTTGCCATCCTTCCCTGCCGGTCGGTGAACTTACGCTGTGACGCCGGTTCCGGTCATCCCGGTGCCACAGGGATCTCGGCATCGACGACCGGATTCAAGGTAGTGCCAACGTAGCCGTGCTAAGCGGCGCCGAAACGGCCAAGCACGCGCCGTCAGCGCTAATCCCGTGGCCAATCGAAAGTCCGCTTCCATGAGTGCCGGAGTGGCGGTCCGGGCCCTCCGGAACTAATCGGCCCGGCAGCCATACTCGATCGAATGGTGCTCATCCCTGTTGTGCTGGTCCCCCTCGCGATATCGGGCGTATTCCCGCATACGTTGTTCGCGATTGCGATTCTTGACCCGACACTGGCCGTCATTGCATTGCTGATCCGCAACCGCGAGCGCGCACCGTCGGTGGCATCCTAGATTTCCCTTCCTGGCTCCGCTGGATCCGTTCATCGAGAGGGACCTCCCAGTGAAAAGATTTCTTGTCATCCTCGGCTTCCTGTTTGTGGCGGGCCTGGCTGTCGCGGGATTTCTCTATGTCACATTCCCGGTACAGATGTCGACCTACGGCGCCATGGGGCTCAACTTTCTCAAGTCTTTTGCTGCGCCGCCAGGGACGCTGACCACCGAAGCGAATTCAGCCTACAAGGCGCCTGGAGCTGCAGTGCCGTCGCCACCGCTGGCAGAGGCGGCGTGGCCCGGTGCAGCGGCCAGCGACTGGCCCAGCTACAACAGGACCCCGACCTCGCAGCGCTTCTCGCCGCTCGACCAGATCAACACGAAGAATGTCGGGAATCTGAAGATTCAGTGCGTCTACGAGGTCGGACAGATCACCGCCTTCGAGTCCGGCCTGATCATGGTGATCAACGCCCTGATCGGCTCCACGCAGTTCGACATCTTCTCGATCGATCCGGCCACATGCGCGGAGAACTGGCGCACGCACCTGGACTATCCCGCCGGCCTATTGCCTTCCAACCGCGGCCCGGCCTACATGGATGGCCTGCTGTTTCGCGGCACCCAGGACTGCCGGGTGGTGGCCTTCGATTTCAAGACCGGCAAGCAGGTGTGGGAGACGCCGATCTGCGACTCGAAACGCGGCGAGTCGGTGCCGTGGAACAACGCGCCGGGCATCCCGATCAGCGGCGGTGGGACCTGGACCTCGTACACGCTCGACATCAAGAACGGCTTGCTCTACGTCCCAGGAGGCCAACCGGCTCCCGACTTCGCCTCGGGAGCACGCGAAGGCGAGAACCTCTTCACGGACTCGGTGGTGGTCCTCGACGCCAAGACGGGCGACTTCAGGAACAACTTCAAGGTCGTGAAGAAGGACTGGCATGACTGGGACGTGTCTGCGCCGCCGATCCTGCTTCAGACCATGGCCGGCAAACAACTCATGTCGGTCGCGCCGAAGGATGGGCATCTCTACGGCTACGACCTCGCGGCCAGCCAGCTGCTCTACCGCGTGCCGATCACCACGATCGAGAATGCCGAGGGCGATTTCGCTGTCGACCAGAAAGTTCATTTCTGCCCTGGGCCGGTGGGCGGCAATGAATGGAGCACCCCGGGTTTCGACCCAATGACGAACCTCATCATCAGCGGCACCGTCGACTGGTGCGACACGGTGACGATCAAGACGGACGAGAGATTGCGCAAGGTGGCCGTCGGTCAGCCCTGGACCGGAATGGCCACCTTGAACCCGATCAACATGTTCGGCAAGGAAGACCGCACCGACGGGCATTGGGCCGGCTGGATCTATGCCAGCGACGCCGACACCGGGGTGTGGAAATGGCGGGCCAAGTCCAACTATCCCTTTGTCGCGGGCATCACGCCGACGGCCGGTGGGATCGTGTTCGTTGGCGACGTCGGCGGCAACTTCTATGCGCTGGATTCCTCCACCGGTCAGAAGCTCTGGGGTGGCCCGCTCGGAACGGGCGGCGGGATCGGCGGCGGCGTGATCACGTACACCGTCGAGGGGGTGCAGAAGGTGGCTGTCGCCGACAACTTCACGATGGCCGCGTGGCCGATAAAGCCGAGACGCGCAAGGATCGTCGTACTGGGTCTGGACAACGCATCGCCAGCCAAGTGACATGTCGCTGGCATTTCAAATGTGTGTCGACCTCATGACTCATAGAAGAGCTCGCGGCAGACGGATCTGAACGATCCGCCGGCGTTTCGGCAGATGGTTGTGCTGTTGGCCTGCCGGATAGCGGACGATCGTCATTGACGGGTCATGGCCGAAACCGTGAGTCTGCAGCCGATCCAGGAAGCGGTCTTCCGCCGAGCGCGGCCATCGCCCTTTCGGCATCCAGACGACCCCATGCGCGCCAGATCTGCCGCTTCAATGCGGCTGCCCCAGCTGCTCCAGAATGGCCGGATTCTCGAGCGTCGAGGTGTCCTGGGTGATGGCCTCGCCCTTGGCAAGGCTGCGCAGCAGGCGCCGCATGATCTTGCCGCTGCGGGTCTTCGGAAGATTCTCTCCAAAGCGGATGTCTTTGGGTTTTGCGATGGGTCCGATTTCCTTGGCCACCCAGTTGCGCAGTTCGGCGGCGACCTTGCGGGCCTCCTCTTC